>JALOMD010000724.1 GCA_025455595.1 Cytophagales bacterium
TTTTCCACCCAAGACGCATGACGCAAGACCCAAGACTGGCTTGACATGAAAAACCTTTTGGCCGGTGTCGTTTTCGCATTGCTTTGGGCTTCGGCTTCGGTGGCCACCAAGTTCGGCATCTTGTCGGCGCACCCGCTGCTTTTGAGCAACGTGCGTTTTTTCTCGGCCGGACTGCTGTTGCTGGGTCTGGCCTATACAACTGGCCACCGGCAATGGCCCGCCAAAAACGAATGGCGGCAACTGGCCGTGTACGGACTGCTGAACGTGACCATTTACCTCGGCTGTTTTTCGTGGGCCATGCGCTACAACTCGGCGGGCATCGGCAGTTTGTCAACGGCTACCAATCCGCTCATCATCAGCGTGTTATCGGCCGTGTGGCTGCGGCGGACGGTGCGTTGGCAAGAGGCGGCTGGCTTGCTGCTGGGCATCGGCGGCGTGACGTGCGCGGTGTACCCGCTGCTGCTGGACAGCTACGCCACCGGAGCCGGAATGGCGATTCTGGCGGTGAGCATGTTGTCGTATTCGGTCGGCACCATTTACTTCTCGTCGCGGCAATGGACGCTGCCGCTGCTGGTCATCAACGGCTGGCAAGTGCTGCTGGGCGGCTTGTGGCTACTGCCGTTCACGTTGGCGGCCACCGACTGGCCCACCCAGCACTACGACGGCCGGTTTTTCGGGGCGGTGTTGTGGCTGGCCGTGGTGGTGTCCATCGGGGCGGTGCAACTGTGGCTCTATCTGTTGCGCCTCGACCCGGTACGCGCCTCGCTGTGGCTGTTCCTGTGCCCGATTTTCGGTTTCATCTACGCCGCGTGGCTCATGGACGAACCTGTCACGGGCTTCACCTACGCGGGGACGTTACTGGTGGTATTCGGCTTGTGGCTGGCGAAGAAAAGTCGTTAGATTGGAAGTGGTAAGTCGTAAGTAGTGGTCGAAAAACTTTATTTTGAGAGTCTTGAAAATCTGTAATTGCCTCACGATTAATTAATTATAGCGATAAATATCCGTCAAAATAAAGTTTTTCGACTAGTAGTTGTCTTTGCGCCCTTTGCGTTTTTTCTTCGCGTCTTTGCGAGAAACCTGTTTTTTCACGCAAAGGCGCAAAGATGCCCGCAAAGAACGCAGAGAAGAACAAGGTCAGTGAACAGTACAGTTAGTCGTCAGCGGGCAGTCGGGCTTGGCGTTTTGGGCAATTTTTGCTTAAAACGTTTCCGGGTTCGTAATTCTGCATTGAAATAAACCAATCGGCTCAATTACGAGTTATCCATCAGTGGATACCCTTCCAACCATTCAACAATCCAACCATTTAACCATTCCGCTTATGAAAGCTTTCGCTCTTTTGGTTGCCGTTCTCACCCTTTCGTCCTGCTTTATGTTCGCCGAGCAAAAATCCCGTCCGGCCGAGGCCGCGCCTCCCGCCAAGTCGTTCTATGATTTCAAGATGAAAACACTGGACGGCAAAGAAATTGATTTCAAGGAATTCAAAGGCAAAAAAGTGCTGCTGGTAAACACCGCCTCGCAGTGCGGCTACACGCCCCAGTACGCCGAGTTGGAGAAACTGCACGAGCAGTACGGCGGCAAAGTGGTGGTTCTGGGTTTTCCGGCCAACAATTTCGGCGGGCAAGAACCCGGCTCGAACAGCGAAATCGGCGAGTTTTGCAAGAAGAACTACGGCGTGAAGTTCCAGATGTTCGAGAAAATCTCCGTGAAAGGCGACGACCAGCACCCGTTGTACCAGTGGCTGAGCAAGAAAGACCTCAATGGCTGGAACGACGAGGCTCCGAGCTGGAATTTCTGCAAGTATCTGGTCAATGAGAAAGGCGAATTGGTGAAGTTCTATCCCTCGAAAGTGAAGCCGATGGACAAGGAACTGCTGACTGCCATTGGCGTGTGAAAAAAGCCTCCCCCAACCCCCTCCGAAGGAGGGGGCTTCTTTCTCCCTCCCCTTGGGGAGGGTCGGGGTGGGGCTTCGTTTTGGGCGATTTTTGCCTAAAACGGTTCGCAAACTTTTGCTCAATACTTCTCAATACCCAATACCCACGACCCACGACTTTTCGGAATCATGCAATCCTCTACCAATACCTCCACCGTCGGCGTTTGGGTTTCGGCTTTCCGACTGCGCACCTTGCCGCTTGCATTGGCCAGCATCGGCATGGGCAGTTTTCTGGCGGCGGCGGCGGGGCGTTTCAACCTCGCCGTCTTTGCGCTTTGCGCCCTCACGACCGTTTTTCTGCAAATCCTGTCCAACCTCGCCAACGACTACGGCGATTCCGTCCACGGGGCTGACCACGCCGGGCGGTCGGGGCCGCAGCGGGCGGTGCAGTCGGGACGGGTGTCGGCGGCGGCCATGCGCAACGCCGTGGCGTTGTTCGCCGGACTGGCCTTGGCAACGGGCATCGCCTTGCTGTACGTGGCTTTGCGATCGCGACGTTTTTCGGGCTGGGGCTGCTGTCCATTGCGGCCGCCATTACGTACACGGCGGGCAAAAAACCTTACGGATACGCCGGCCTCGGCGATGTGTCGGTGCTGATTTTTTTCGGCTACGTAGCCACGCTCGGCACGTATTACCTCTTTGCCCACGACATCAATTGGCTGCACCTGCTGCCCGCCACGGCCACCGGCCTGCTGTCCGTAGGTGTGCTGAACGTGAACAACATCCGCGACATCGAATCAGACCGCGCGGCGGGCAAGTATTCCATTCCGGTGCGCATCGGGCGGGCCAACGCCGTGCGTTACCACTGGGCGTTGCTGGGCGGAGCGGTGGGGCTGGCCACAGTTTATGTGCTGCTCACTTACCGCAGCCCGTGGCAGTTTCTGTTTCTGCTGGCGGCTCCGCTGCTCGTCCGCAACGGCCGGGGCGTTGCCCAAGGCGGCACCATTGACCCGTACCTGAAGCAAATGGCCTTGACCACGCTGTTGTTTGTGCTGTTGTTTGGTTTGGGCGGCCTGACCCCCGGCCCCTCTCCCAAGGAGAGGGGAGAAAAAACTCCTCCTTCGCATGTACTGGCGCAAGCGTCCGCTTGTGCCTTTTTTATGACCAGCGTCCGCTGGTCGCGAGCCAAAGGCTCGCAAAGGACAACGCCCCACTGAAGCGCAATGCTGGCAAGACGCAAATCAGAAATGTTTTGGGCATTTTTTGCTCAAAACGTCGGTTGTTGTTTTCTTCTGTTGGCATCATCTTTTGCAAACTTCGCTTGCGACCAGCGGACGCTTGCGCCAGTACATGCAGCGTTTTAGCCGTTTTTTGCCTAAAACGCTCATTCTATCATTCACTCATTCAAAATTGCCTTTCATTTGCTAAGTTTGTAGTGTTTTCGTCGCAAAAACACGTCCCGTTGAAAACGCTACAGACACCCAAGCCCAAGGTTTCTTGGAAAGATGCCGCCGGAGCCTTGCTGCTGGCCGGGGCGTTTGCGTTTTCGGTGCTGATGCTC
>JALOMD010000725.1 GCA_025455595.1 Cytophagales bacterium
AAAAAATACCGGCTGCGGCGCATCGGGCGGCTGCGTTATTTCCTGAACCACTTCAAGCCGCAACTCGACCAGTTTGTGGCCGAGTTCGAGTACGTGAAAGACCAAGTCGGGGCAATTGTCATGCTCGAAGGCCGCATTGTGGGCATTGAAATCGCGCCGTCGCACCAATACTGGCAGGAAATCTGGATGCCGTTGCTGCGCGAATGTTACGGGTCGCTGGTGCTGGAATACCGCCATTACATGGGCGAAGTGCCGTCTGAAGCGGTGATGAAGCTGCCGTTTTCGTCGAAGATGACCACGCTGGCCGACCTCCGCGCCGAACTGACGCTGCTGCGCCAGTTGGAGGAATACGCCCGCGAAGATGTGTTCAAAGACGCTTTGTCTGACGTTGCACTACGCCTCGCTGGTGGCCCGCACCCGTTGGTACCAAGCGGAGATTCTGAAAATGACCTACATGCCCGAACGAACCATCTGCCTCGTGTGCGGCTACGACAAGCTTGCGCAGCCGCCTTATGTGGAAGGAAGTCCGTCTTACGAACGGTGTCCGTGCTGCCAAATGCACTACGGCTACGACGATTATGTCTATTACATAGATTACACCGATTTCAGTAACAATCACCACGGCAGCCGTTCTTTTGCGTATGGCTACGCGGCGTGGCGTTACCGTTGGATTGCCGGAGGATACACGTGGCACAACCCGCACCTGCGCCCGAAAGATTGGGGCGAAGACACCATGCGCCAGCAATTGCAAAACATTCTCAACAGCAATGTGACATTGGGAACACGGTCGCACAACGGTTGGAATCGTCCCTACCATCAATTGATAGAAGAGACAGATATGGCCTTGCGCGAATTGAAAAACATCAGCAAACGGCGTGAGGCGTAGGGCGGAGGGCATGGAGCATGGGGCAGAGGGCGTTTTAGTCGTTTTTTGTCCAAAACGCTTATAGTTGAACCGTCATTGCGAGTCCCGCCGTGGCGGGACGTGGCAATCTGCCGCCGGTAGCATCGCGAGCCTGTGACAGAGCCGTTTGCCGAGCCTGTGACGAGCAGATTGCCACGCTCCACTTCGTTCCGCTCGCAATGACGGTTAGTTTCCGGGCGTTTTAGGCGATTTTTGCCCAAAACGTTCCATGCTCCAAGCTCTTGGCCCCATGCCCTTTGCCCCATGCCCTCTGCTCCCTCACTTCTCCGCTTTGCTCACCCGCACGGTTTCCATCACGGCTTTGGCCACCGGCTGCCAGCGGCTCCTGACTTGCGCGGGGCAGTTGAAAGCCAGCACGTTGAGTTTCCCTTGAATCGGCGTGTAGAGCAGGTACGAATACTGCCGCGTCACGCCCCGGTTGGCCGAGTTGGGGTCGTCGTCGCGGATTTCGGCGGTGAACTCCAGCGCAATGAACTCCCGCTCCCCGATTTTGACCATGCCGTCCTGCAGGTATTCCACTTTCGTGTAGTTTCCCTGGATGCCCGACTTGAGAAAGTTACGGAGCAAAGCCAAATCCTGCGGCCGTGCGGGGGTGTTGGTCACGTTCAGCGTGAAGTCGGCGATGCGGTCGGAACTGGAGTAGCTGGCGGCGGGCTTGCGGGCCACGAAATACTTGGCCGCAATCTCGTCGTCGGTCATGGCGTGGAAGTCCTCGGGCAGCGACACGCTGATGCGGTCGCTGAGCTTGGTCTTCTTGAGTTTGGGCACGTCCTGAAAGGCGAGACAAAAAAACGTCAGCAGTATGAGCAGGGATATCCTTGTTTTTGAAATCATCGTTCTCACTTGCGTTGGTGGTGTTTACAACGCAAAAATGGCGAATTCATTTCACAAACGGGCAGAGAGCGTGGAGCATGGGACTGAGATCAAAGGGCAAAAGCATGAAGCGTTTTGGGCAAATTTTGCTCAAAACGCCACGGCGCATTGTTTGAATTTCGTAACTATCGGTTTGAAATCAATTACCGAAAGCATAGCCATTCCACTTGCTTTGCAATATGTAAATGCAAAAAGACCCGCCTGCCGTCATATTTGCATTTGATTTTCGTATCTGTAACCTCAAAGTTTTAGCGACATGAGCACACATAGCCGTAGAAATTTCTTCAAAATGGGAGCTGCTTTAGGCGGCTCGGTGCTGACAGCCTCTACGTTCGGGAAGGAGCTTGCACAACAGCCAGAAACATCGGCCAAAAGCCCCTCAACGACGATGAAACGCCGGTATTTGGGGTCGGGCAAGCACCGGATTGAAGTGTCGGCGTTGGGCTTGGGCTGCATGGGCATGAGTTGGCACCGCACCTTTGTACCCGACCGAAAACCGATGATTGCATTGATTAGAAAGGCTTATGAAATGGGCGTAACCTTTTTCGATACGGCGGAGGCCTACGGGCCTTGGAGGAACGAAGAATTGGTTGGCGAAGGAATTCAGCCTTTTCGGAAAAAAATAATTCTCTGCACCAAATTCGGTTTCAACATTCAGAACGGTCAGTTGGCCGGTCTCAACAGCAAGCCCGCCCATATCAAAGAAGTGGTGGAGCAGTCGCTGAAACGACTAAAGACCGATTACATTGATTTGCTGTACCAGCACCGCATAGACCCGAACGTACCCATCGAAGACGTGG
>JALOMD010000726.1 GCA_025455595.1 Cytophagales bacterium
GAATATGAAAAAAATAAATCTTGGTGGGGTAGTGTTTCAAATTAGCAGGTTTTTCTAAAATGTGCTCTTAACAATCTTGCTTAACAGGCTTATATTTCTTTTCTCCCGTTGTTGTTGGTGAAAACACCAACAACAACGGAGTTGGAATGAGAAACGACGAAGACACATGAGGCTCTGCCAGCAAAGGCGGGGCTTTGCTTTTGTCTGGGACACTACTTCCGAAACGCCAAAAACAGCCGAAAAACACACAAAACCCCTGCGAATTACGATCCCTTCGGCCTGAACCTGGCCGGAATCGAGACCACCGGCAACCCCGACCATAAGTACCAGTACAACGGCAAGGAGAAGCAGGGCGAGTTCGACTTGAACCGGATTACGAGGCAAGGTTGCGCGTCAAGAAAAAAAATACCGACTTTGAAAAATGCAAAACCAACCTTGAAGCTCATCGCTCATGGTTCATGACCCATAGGGGAACCTCTCCACTGGTGCATCCGGGATAGGTTACAAAATCGGTTACAAATAAATAGTAATAGATTTAGGACTTTCGCTTGCCGTCAACAAAGACGGTCATCCGTAGCTCCGAATGGTATTCGGAGGGCCACGCCAAGGCGTGGGTTTGTCGCAGCCAAGTCATGCCTTGCATGACGCTCCGAATGCCATTCGGAGCTACAAGCGAAAGTCCTAAGATTTTAACTCTTTGATAATCAAGTATAAAAAAATATAGTTCGAGTCCCTTGCCTTCCACAAAACCCCTCAAAACGCACAGTTTTGAGGGGTTTTGCTCCTTTGGGCGGCTAAGTTGCGTTTTGGGCAATTTTTGCCCAAAACGCCCACTATTCAAAACTTCACTGTAGCCGAAAGCAAGAAATTCGTTCCGGCCTGCGGATAATAGAAATTCTCCCGCACCTCGGCTCCGCCTGCCAAGTAGCCGAACGTGTAGCCGTTCGGCTCGTAAGCGTGGTTGAACACGTTGTTCACCAAGGCGTTCAGTCCGATTTCCTTCACGAATTTGGGTTTCCATACGTAGTTCAGCCGCAGGTCGTTGACAAAGAACGCATCCAGCCGACGGGCGGCGTTCGAGGTATTGTCCAAGTACTGGCTGCCGACGTACTTGCTCAACCAACTGATTTCCAATCCCTTCGCTGGTGCGTAGGTCAGCGTACCGGCGGCAATCAGGTTCGGTGAAAAGGCGATGTCCGTCCGGCGGTATTGGCGTACTTCTTGCTCGCCAGTGTCGAAGTTGTCCAAGAACTCACGGAAGTCGCGCACCTTGTTACGGCTGAAAGTGGCGTTGGCGGCCACCGTGCGGCGGTTCAGGCGAACACTGCCTTCCAGTTCCACGCCCGTGCGGTAGCTGCGGGCAATGTTGGTGCGGGTGTAGGCACCCACGTCGTTCACTTGCCCGGTCAGCACGAGTTGGTTGCGGTAGTCCATCAAGTAATAGTTCGCCGAGAACGCGTAGTCCTTGCTTTGCCGACGGAAACCGACCTCCAGGTTGCGCAGGTTTTCGGCTTGCGGACGGCTCTGCGGCGTGGATTCCACGAAGTCGTTGCGCGTCGGCTCGCGGTTGGCTACGCTGTACGAAGCATAGACGCTGCTGCCCGGCGACAACCGGTAGGTGAGGCCCGCTTTCGGATTAAAGAAATGGAAGAGAGCCGTTTGCTGCACATTTTGCAAATTTTGGTCGAAGCCGACGAACGTGTAGCCGATGCGCCGGTATTGCAAGTCCACGAACAGGTTCAGCTTGTCCGTGAAGTCGTAGTTGGCTTTGGCGTAAGTATTGAAGTCGGCTTTGGTCGCATCGTTGTCGTAATACCGCTGACGCACGTTGCTGTTTCCGGCAAATCTTGCCCAAATCACCTCGCCGAAATGCTTGCCTTGGTAGTGGTTCCAGCCGCCGCCCACCGTGACGCTCAGGCGTTTGAGGCTGTTGTAGGCCACCGACCACACTGCGCCGTAAAAATGATTGTCGAGCCAGCGGCGGCGCACCAAGTCCGTCCGCCGAATCGTGTCCGCACCGATTGCCACATCGGAAATGTTGTAGCTTGCCAATGCGTCGTCATAGACAAATTCCTCGAAAAACCCCCGGCCCCGCGTGTAGTGCAGGGCGGCGTTGGCCGTCCAGCGGCGGTTGATTTCTTGTGTAAAGAAAAACTGGTAATGGTCTTGCTGGTAGTCGTCCACTTGGTTGTCGTACTGGTAGAAATTGTACCGCCTCGCGTCTGATGTGAGCAAGTTTTGAGCCTGCGTCTCGTTCAGTCCGTTGCGGTCAATGAACGCCAGCATTCCTTCGCGGTCGTTGCGCAGCCGGGCTTCGGGCACGCCGTTCCACGCTTGGTAGGTGATTTCGCGGCCCGAGAACACATTGGCTTTCAGCATGGTGCCTTTGTGGTAGTAGCCGCCCGACAGGAAGAACGACTTCAGGTTGCTGCTGGCCCTATCCACGAAGCCGTCGGAAGTGATGCGCGACAACCGGCCGTCAAAAGCCCACCGTCCGTTGATGAGGCCCGTACCCACTTTGGCCGTGTGCCGCCACGTGTTGAACGACCCGTAGCCGTTGGTAAATTCGGCGTATGGCTTTTCGTTCAGCGAGTTCGTCTGCACGTTTACGGTGGCTCCGAACGAGGCCGCGCCATTGGTGGAAGTGCCCACGCCGCGCTGGATTTGGATATTGTCCACCGACGAGGCGAAGTCGGGCATGTTCACCCAAAACACCCCGTGCGACTCGGCATCGTTGAGCGGTATGCCGTTGACGGTCACGTTGATGCGCGTCGGGTCGCTGCCCCGGATGCGGATGCCCGTGTAGCCCACGCCCGCCCCGGCATCGGAGTTGACCACCACCGACGGCGTTTGGTTCAGCAGAAACGGCAGGTCTTGGCCGAGGTTCTGCTTGGCGATTTCCTCGCGGCTGAGGTTGGTGAACGTGGTGCCCGACTTGGTCGTGGCCCGCGTGGCTGACACCACCACTTCGTCGGCCACGTAGGCGGCCCGTTCGAGGGTGAAGTCAAGCGTTTGGTTTCCGGTCAGTTCCAGGTCTTGGATGGCTTTCTGATAGCCTACGAAACTGGCGGCCAGCGTGTGTTTTCCGGCGGACAGGTTGCGTAACTCGTAACGGCCTTCGGGGTCGGTGACGGTTCCTTTGAATGTGCCTTGCAGCACCACTGTGGCACCCGGCAACGGCTCGCCGCCGGACGTAACGAGGCCCGAAACGGTAAACTGTGCCCACGCCGCCTGCGAGACGCACAGCAACAGGGCAATGGCAATAAATTTCTTCATTTTTACTTGAAACGGTAAAGTGAAACATCTGACGAATCGAGGGGGTCGATTCGCCTTTTCACAGTACCCCGTAAGCCTGACGGATGAACAGGTGGGCAGGCGGCGTTGTCTGCGCCGCTTTGCGTTGTCTTTTCCTACGCCGGTACGAACCGGATCAGGTTCAAGGGTATGATCTCAGCCCGAAACGGGCACCCCTAAGAACAGCATTC
>JALOMD010000057.1 GCA_025455595.1 Cytophagales bacterium
CACTATCGGGCATTTGCAAACGGAGTTTTGTTCACGGTTCATTGTGCTGCATTTGGCGTTTTGGGTAAAAAACGCTTAAAACGCCAATCGCCATCGGAAACCCAAACGATAAACGGTAAACGCAAAACGATAAACGAAAGACGAACTCCGCTGGGCAAAAACTACCACACCCGTGCTTTCGCTACTCGAAAAAACGTGGAATTGTAGAATTTACTGGCTATTTTACTGACTTTCTGACACAGTTTGACTTGAAAAAATACATTTTGTGGACAATTTGACAAGCCCCTGGCAAAAAGCGTGTTTGGAGCCTGTTTTTCAACTTCGGTATGCAATTTGTAAAAGGAAGGATGTATCTGATTTTGTTTTTTACTCAACAGTCACAGCTATGAAAAACGAACTGAAAGAATACGCCGAGCAAATCAACTGGCTGAACACCATAACCGGTGGGGTGAGCATGACGGCCATTCAAGTGGAGCACGACAACCGCAAACTGACCATCAGCCTTTCGGCTCCAGGTGTGAATCCGGAAGCATTCCATATTTTCGTAAAGGAAGATAAACTGACGATACATTCGTTTTTGCCCGAAACCATTGAGCACTTCTTGCGTTCGGAAAACACAACGCCAATTCCGATGTTCCAGCGGATTTTCGACATCCCGGCATTCGTGGACAGCGAACACATCGAAGCCGTCTATGACGAGGGGCAAATCCACGTACACTTGCCTTTCCGCACCGAAGACCAAACGCCCCGGCGCATTGACATACAGTTTTCATAAACTGTAGTCGTGAGTAGTTAGTCTTGGGTCTTGAGCAGAAAGATATGCTCCGTTAGCTCAACTGTCTGCTTGCAAAATATGACACTGAACACAATGAAAACGCATGACATGACGTTTATCAATCACTGCCTAACCGTAGAAATCGGAGACGGCACTCAATAGTGTCCGGAAAAAAGGAAGCGAGATTCGCTTCCTTTTTTTATTTCATCGTTCGTTTATCGTTTTACGTTTAACGTTTATCGTTTGGGTTTCTGACAAACGAAGCGTTTTGGGCAAAAAACGCCCAAAACGCCATAAGCGTCGCTTGTACAAACTGTATTTTGCCGCGCAGCGAAATCCGCCTTAACTTAGCCGCCTATTTCAAATGTTTTCCGTCTAACAGAAAACGTTAAACGGAAAACGGAAAACGATAAACGAATGAAGAAAACCCTGTTCATTGACCGCGACGGCACCATCATCGTCGAGCCTCTCCCCGACCGGCAGATTGACTCGCTTGAAAAACTGGTATTCATCCCGAAGGCCATCAGCAACCTGCGGCGCATTGCCGAGGAAACGGATTATGAACTGGTGATGGTGACCAACCAAGACGGACTGGGTACGGCTTCGTTTCCGGAAGACACGTTTTGGCCCGCGCACAACAAGATGATGGAGACGCTGGCCGGTGAAGGCGTGCATTTCGCCGCCGTTCACATTGACCGCAGCTTCGCTCACGAAAACAAACCCACCCGCAAACCCGGCACCGCCATGCTGACGCAGTACATGGACGGCTCCTACGACCTGGCCAATTCCTACGTCATCGGCGACCGACTCACCGACGTGCAACTGGCCCAAAACCTCGGCGCAAAGGCAATACTTTTCGCAAAGGCAATACTTTTTAATTCAGAATTCAGAATTCAGAATTCAGAATTAGTGTTGAAAAACCATGATTCTGTTCCGAACGGGCAGAGGCTTAAATTCAATTCTGAATTCTTAATTCTGAATTCTGAATTAGACTGGGATGAGATTTACCGGCTGCTGCGGTTGCCGGCCCGCGTGGCGGAGGTGAGGCGCAACACCAAGGAAACGCAGATTTCGGTGAGGCTGAATCTGGACGGTTCGGGCAAAAGCGAGATGCATACGGGGCTGGGCTTCTTCGACCACATGCTCGACCAACTGGCCAAACACTCCGGGGCCGACCTGCACATCCACGTGGCCGGCGACTTGCACATAGACGAACACCACACCATCGAAGACACGGCCTTGGCCCTCGGCGAAGCCTATGCCGCCGCCCTCGGCGACAAGCGGGGCATTGCCCGGTACGGCTTCCTGCTGCCGATGGACGAAGCATTGGCCCAAGTGGCGATTGATTTCTCAGGTCGGCCGTGGCTGGTGTGGGATGCGGAGTTTCGGCGGGAGAAAATCGGCGAGATGCCCACGGAAATGTTTTTCCACTTCTTCAAGTCGTTTTCCGACGCGGCCCGCTGCAACCTGAATATCAAGGTGGAAGGCGACAACGAACACCACAAGATAGAGGCGGTTTTCAAGGCATTCGCCAAAGCCATCAAAATGGCCGTGAGCCGCGACATCAAAAACATGCAAAACCTGCCGAGTACGAAGGGAGTCCTTTCAGAATTCAGAATTCAGAATTCAGAATGAAAAACATCGCTTGGGAATTGTCTGAAAAACCCACGGCGTTTTGGGCAAAAAACGCCCAAAACGCCAGTAACAGGAAATCAGACAGTCCTTTGTGTAGAAAGGGTTTTTCATCTCGAATTCTGAATTCTGAATTCATAATTCTGAATTGAATTATGTTCACCGGAATCATCGAATCTGTCGGCGAAGTGGCCGAAATACGTGCCGAGGGCACCAATTTGACATTTGTCATGCGGTCGGGCTTGGCGGGCCGGGCTTGGCGGGCGAGCTGAAAATTGACCAAAGCCTGGCCCACGACGGCGTTTGCCTGACCGTGACGGGCGTGCAAGGCGGCCTTTATACGGTTACGGCCATTGAGGAAACCCTGCAAAAAACCAACCTGCGGCAATGGCGGCCCGGCACCCGCGTGAATTTGGAACGTTGCCTGCCCGTGAACGGCCGTTTCGACGGACATATTGTGCAAGGCCACGTGGATCAAACCGGCGTTTGCACCGATGTACAGGAACTGGACGGTAGTTGGCGGTATGCATTCAAATATGACCCAAAACCGGGAAACATGACTGTTACCAAAGGCTCCATTTGTGTCAACGGCGTGAGTCTCACCGTAGTCGACTCTTCCGACGACGGCTTCTCGGTAGCCATCATTCCGTACACTTACCAGCACACCAACTTCCACACCTTGCGCCCCGGCGATGTGGTAAATCTGGAATTTGATGTCATTGGTAAGTATTTGGCCAAAATTGCACAAAGGATGTCGGCCTGAACCAGTAATTTTATCCCTGATTCCGAGTGTACGCGTACGGCGGAAATGCCTGACGGCCAACGGGGCAAGCGACCGGATTTGCAAAACACAGCGGTTTGGCGTATTCTTGTGCCTGCTGGTCTATTGCAAGTTGGCTTGGAATCGCTGCCAACCAGCAGCAACAGAGCCTTTCCGTGGCCGGTCTTGTCCGGGAACGGCGGGCAACGAAACCCCGGTGCGGAAGAAAAACAGTCTCGCTATGAACTGCATAATCGTGGATGACGATGAGATGTCCAGAACCATCGTCAAGCATTTCGTGGAACAAACGCAGTCGCTGAATTTGGTCGGGGTCTGTGCCGATGCCATCGAAGCTGCCAACACCCTCCAGAATACGGCCGTTGACCTGATTTTCCTGGACGTGGAGATGCCCGAAATGACCGGCATGGAGTTGGTTAAGTCGCTGAACGTCAAGCCGCACGTGGTCATCATCTCCTCGCGCACCGACTACGCCGTGGAAGCTTTTGAGTACAGCATCGCCGACTATCTGGTCAAGCCCATCACCTACGCCCGTTTTCTGAAAGCCGTAGAAAGAGTGCGCGAGCCGCAGGATTTGGCAGTGTCCGGTTCGTCGTCCGACTTGTTCATCAAGACCGACTCCAAGATTGTTAAAGTCTCGCTGAAAGACTTGCTCTACGTAGAAGCCTTGGCCGACTACGTGATCCTGCACACGAACAACGCCCGCTACATCGTGCATTCGACGATGAAGGCCATCGAGAAAAAACTTTCCGAAGCAAGCTTCATCCGCATCCACCGCTCTTTCATCGTCAACACCGAGAAAATAGAGTCCATCGAAGACCTTTCGGTAGTGATTAACAAGAAATTCATCCCCATCGGCGCGTCGTACAAAGACGGCTTCCTGAAGCGGCTGAATATCTTGTAAAAAGCCTCACCCCAACCCCTCTCCCAAGGAGAGGGCTTTTTGTTGTCAGAACCCTGATTGGCTTCGCCGAACTTACGTTTCGTAGGATGAAAGGATTGCCTTGACTGAAGAAGGAATCATGTTAATCCTATAATCCTACGAAACGTAAGTTCGGCGAAGCCAATCAGGGTTCTGAAAAAGGCGTTTTGGGCAAAAATCGCCCAAAATGCAATTTCGGTTTTCATTTTTTCTCCGCCTTCCGCATTCCCAATTCCAACTTCCGGCAGATTGCTACCAGCAGCCACGCGCACAATACGCCAACACCGGCTCCGGCCAAGATGTCGAGCGGATAATGCACGCCTACGTAAATGCGGCTGTACGACACCAACGCCGCCCACGGAAACAGCCACGCCAGCCAACGGAAGCGGTTACCCGCCAGCATGAACAGGCCCGTGGCCAATGCAAACGTAGTGGACGCGTGCGACGACACGAAACCGTACTGACCGCCGCAGCCGCGCAACACATACACCGCGTTCTTGATTTCCGCCGTGTGGCAAGGCCGCAGCCGCACGAAATAAGGCTTCATCACGCCCGATGCCGCGTAGTCGGCCAGCCCGACGGCCAAGATAGCGGTCAGCACCATCCAAACGCCCGACATCTTGAACCGACGAATAATCAGGAAAATCAGCACCGCGTACATCGGGTACCAAAAGTACGTGTCCGTGACCCAATACATCACCGGGTCGAGCCACGGCGTGTGCTGTCCGTTCAACGCCATGAACAGGCGGGTGTCCCAGTCGGTGAGTTGTTCCAAGTTTCGTTCATCGTTTAACGTTCAACGTTTATCGTTTAACGTTACGTTTTGAGTAAAAAAGCCCAAAACGATAAACGTTGAACGTTAAACGATGAACGTGATACCTTTGCGCAGATACGCTAGCGTGCGGGCTTCGGGGGTGTCGGGGGCGGGTTGCAGGTTGTAGTGCCACTCGGCTACGGGCGGCATACTCATCAGGATGGACTCGGTGCGGCCGTCGGTGTCCAGACCGAACTTGGTGCCTTTGTCATAGACCAAATTGAACTCCACGTAACGACCCCGGCGCACCATTTGCCACTGTTTCTCTGCTTCGCCGTAGGGCAAATCGGCGTTTTTGCGCATGAAGTGCGTGTAAATCGGCGCAAAAGCCTCGCCCACATCTTGTACGAAGGCGAACAACTGTTCTTTCGGCAACTCCTCCCCTTCTCCGAGCCGGTCGAAGAAAATGCCGCCGATGCCACGGGTTTCCTGCCGGTGCTTGATGTAAAAATAATCGTCGGCCCAAGCCTTGAATCGCGGATAGAAACCGGCGTGGTGCCGGTCGCAGACGGCCTTGAGCGTATGGTGGAAATGCCGGGCATCGGCCTCGTCCACGTAGTGGGGCGTGAGATCAATGCCGCCGCCGAACCACCACGTGCCGTTGGTCATCTCGAAATACCGCACGTTCATGTGGATGATGGGCACCATTGGGCTGTGCGGATGAAGCACAATCGAAACGCCCGTGGCGTAGAAGTCGGCCTCGTCGAGTTGCAGGGCTTGGAGGATGTTACGCGGCGTGGCTCCGTACACGGCGGAAAACGCCACGCCGCCTTTGGCAAGCACACGTCCATTTTGGATGATGCGCGTGCGGCCGCCGCCGCCACCGGGCCGCTCCCAAGGGTCTTCTGCGAACCGGGCCGCGCCATCGGCATCTTCCAACGCCGCACAAATGCGGTCTTGCAAGCCGTGAAACCACTCGGTGATTGTCTCTTTGTTCAAAAATCGTTTATCGTTTATCGTTTATCGTTTATCGTTTTGGGCGAAAATCGCCCAAAACGCAAGCTTTAGGAATAGATTGTTTCACAGTGTAACGTCAAACGATAAACGTTGAACGTTAAACGAAACTACCTCGCCTTGATCACAAATTTGACCGTGCCTACGCCGCCGCCTTCGTTACCTGCTTCGGGTGTGTACGTACCCGACTGCACGTAGCGTTTGCAAACGGCCACATCAGCCGGAGGCAAAGTTGATTCTTTCACTAAAACACGTTGTACCTTGCCATCCTCGTCAATCTCAACGTTGAAAACCACGAATCCGTCGCTTTCCAGTTCGTCGGGGTTGGGTTGGCGAATACGGGCTTTCCAGCCCCGGATGTTGGTGTTCACGCCACTGCCTACGCCCCCGGCATCGCCGCCGCCGGAGCCGGGCGTGCCGCTGTAATTCTTGGCACCCATGATGCCGCGCGGGTCGCCTTTGTCGCCCACCTTGCCCACGTCGTCGCCGTTGTTATTACCCGCCAGCCGGTCGCTGGTGCCGTTGCCAGTGCCGCCTGCACCGGGCTTGTCGGTTTTCTTGAACAAGGCCCGCTGGTCAACCTGCGGCTTGGGTTTCTCCTCCACTTTGGGGGCGGGCGGCGTGGGTTTCGGGGTTGGTTTGGGCGGTGCTTCCACGGGTTTTGCCACGGGCGTTTCCACCTTCTTCTTGGGTTCTTCTTTCTTGGGTTCGGGCTTGGTTTCTACTTCCTCGGCATCTTCGTCGTCAGTGGTCACGATGGCATCGTCGTCGTTGGCCTTGGGGGCGGGCTGCGGAGTTGGGGCGGGCGGCTGCGGTTCGGGTTGGGGCTGCGGGTCAACGGGCGGATTACCGGCCTTGGCCTGCGGATTGGGCGGATTGGTGTTCGGCGGGGCGTACGATTCCACGTCGCCGCTGCCTTGGTTGTCAAAGCCGTAGCTCACCTCAATGCCGCCCTCGGCTATTTCGGACGGCAACGGGTCGGGAATCACCATCACAATCCACAGGAAACAGAGCATCAGCAAGCCGATGTACAGCGTCGAGGTGATGATGAATGCGGTGCGGCGGTTGTCTTTTTCCTGCGCGGTCAGTTCGGGAGAAACCATAATTAGAAGTACGATTTACGAGGTACGAAGGACGAATTTCAGGTTGAGAGTTGCAGGTTCAAGGTTGCAGGTTGGCGTTTTGGGCGTTTTTTGCTTAAAACGCCTGAACATGCACGTCTTCCCGCAGGGCGGGATGACCGGAATCACAGGCTCGGCCAAGACAAAAGACTGGCATTTGCCTACTCACATCACACAAAGCGTTTGGGGCGGTTTTTTCCTAAAACGCTTTTGGCGGTTCTACTGTTCCTGTCTGCTTTTTTTAACAAAAACCCCGCCGTTTTTCAACGACGGGGCGGTTGTTTTATTTTCTGTCGGGCGGTTCTATCTAAAACAAACGGAAAATCGGGTGTTTAGAAACAACCGACCGATTAACGATTAGCGTCTTTCTCAAGACTAAAGACGCAAGACCCATGACTTTTAATTCTCGAAAACCCAAGCAGCCGGATATTGCTTCTTCATTTCCTCGGCCTTGGCTTCGGCTTCGGCGCGGTTGGCGAAGTCGGCCACCGACACTTTCAGCAGGTTGTTGCTTCCGCGCGGCAGCATCTTGGCTCCGCTGTTGCCTTCCTTAACCAGTTGGCGACGGAAGCGGGTGGCATTGTTTTCAACCGAGAAACCGTTGACAATCACGTAATAACGCATTGCTTTCTCCGGCGCGACGGCCTTCGGTTCGGCTTTCGACTCTGTTTTAGCAACAGGAGTCTTAACAACAGCGGGCTTGGTTGATTCGGCAGGCGGTTCTGCTTTTACAGTCCACTCGTCAACGTTAACCGGCTCAACGGGCTTTTCCACAGCTGGAGCGGGCGTTGTTTCCGCTTTTTCCTCGCCGCGCACAACGATTTTCTCCTCCGCCTTGCTCTCATTCGCCGTTTGGCCCGCGTTTTTGCTAAAAAGTGCCGAAATCGGGTTGAACGAACCCAAGGCTTGTTCCGAATCGCTGGTCAAGACAAAATAGGTTGACAACGCCACTAAGGCACTGAAACCCAGCGCGACCCACACCTGCCGCGAACGACGGGCGGGCACAGTGGCCGGAAAGTCTTCGTGGCGTGGCATGGGTTGGCGGTCTTTGACACGCGGCTTGGCGGCCGTGTAGGTGCGCCGCTCGATGGGCGGAAACGAAAACTCGGGCAAGCCGAAACCGGCGGCCAAGTAGTTGACGCTGCTCGCCGGGGCGAATTCCATCTTGCCTTCGGGGTTTTGGCTCAACGTGCCGATTTCCTCAAAGGTGTATTTGTGGTTGTTGGTGACTTGGCTGCGCACGTGTTCGGCGAACTCGCGCACCAGTTGCGTGGCTTTGTCGCGCGAGACGCTTTCGCCCACGGCGATGTGGCTCACCAGCAGGCCGTCGTTGAGGCGCAGCATTTCGTTGAAGGCGATTTGCTTGGAAGGCGGCACAAAGGAATGCCGCGCCGGGTGCACCGTGGCCGGGGCGTATTTGGTGATGAAACCGCCGAAATCGGGAATCACCACGCAGTCGTGCTGGTGCAGCAGTTGTTGTATGTATTTTTCTATGAGCATCGTTTGTTTGGATTAGACCGAGTTAGAGAAGTTCTGAATTTGGCTGCGATTTAGCAGTTTTTTCTAAAGAATGCTCAAAACGCCACCTGTTGTCTGTACTGAGACACCTACTCTCACCGAGGTCTGTGGCACACAGACCTGATGTTTCCCTGCGCTGCTGGTCTGTGTGCCACAGACCTCGGTGATAAGCGTTTTAGGCAAAAATCGCCCAAAACGCTGTTTTCTTTTTCTCCCTCCCCTTGGGAGGACACCAAACGAGAGTTTGGTGGGCCAGCCCGTGCGCAAGGGCCGGGGTGGGGCCTTTGTCAGAACGAATAGCTGCCGCCTATCATCGCCGTGAATCCCCGGTTGGGGTAGTACAGAAAACGTTGGTACTGAGACGACAACAGGTTGTTCAGCGACAAATATGCCGAAAATTTTTCTAAAAAAAGATATTCGCCGCGCAAATTCAAATCGGCGATGGCATCAAGCGAAACGGCGCGGTTGGTGACGGGTGCGCGGGCTTGGATGCCGCCGAGGTAATAGACCTCGGTGTTGAAAAACAATTTGTCGGTAGCCGCGAAACGACCCACCACCGTGGCCGTAAACGTGGGCCGGTGCCACGGCTGCTCCACATTCTCGACGTTGTAACGATAGAAATCGGCCTTGCCCGAAATACGGAACCGCTTGCCCGCATCGTACGAAAGCTCGGTGGACAGGTTGAACACGCCGGTAAAGTCGCCGTTGTAAATCAGGTCGAAACGCGAGCTGTCGCGCGGGCTGTTCACGTAGAAATACATGTTGCGGTAACGGGCGAAAGAGGCCCGCACGTCGAAAGCCAACGCCCCGCCGAGCTGGCGTTTCAGTCCGCCGTAGATTTCCGACGACTTGGACGTGTTGAAAATCTGTAACCGGCTGTTTACGAACGGGTTTTCGTCCACAATCTGCCGGAACGTGTTGCGTTGCATGTCGCCGGTGATGCCGCCGAACACGGTCACCGCCTCGGCGATGGTCACCTGCGCCTCGGCCACCGGGTACAGGTTTATGCTGCTCAGGTTGGGCGTGGTGTCGTTTTGGCTCACGAGGTTCAGCCCGGCCGTCACCGTGAAGGTTTCGTTGCGATACTGCAACTGCGGCTTGACGCGGGCCACGTTGCGGCTCAGCGAGCCGTCGTCTTGCAAACGGGTGAAATACAGGTCGGTAGGCACCAGCACGCGCAGGTTGTCAGTGATGCGGTACTTGGTGTCGAGGTTCACCGCCGCCTCAAACTCGCGGACGTTGTAGGCATCGGTGGTGTTGCGGATGTTGAAGTTCAACTTGTAATCGAGCTTTGCGTCGGCGATGTTGTTGGTGAACGAGGTAAGCAATCCCAAGCCGCTGATGACCTGCCGGATGTCGCTGCGGTCGCGCCGGTCGCGGGTGCCGTAGAAGTAGTACCGGTCGCGGGTGTATTCCAGCGCGGCCGTGGCCGTAATCGGCTCGGTCACCAACCGCACTTGCCCGGCCAGCATGTTTTCCAAGGTGGCCGAGTTGGCCCCGTTGACCGGGCCGCGTCCGAAAGCGAGGTTTTTGGCCCGCACGTTCCACGAAAACCGGTCGTTGCGGCTGGCTCCCAGAAACGCCTCGGCGTAAAACGAATTGTAGTTGCCCAGACCGGCTTTTACAAAGTTGCCCGTCGGCGCGGGGGTGGTTTCTTGGTTCATCTGCAAAATCCGGAAACGCGGGTTCAGGTCGGCCAGCTTCAGGTTGCGGTCGGTGAACTGGTACGGCTGCGCCGTGGCATCCGGCTTTTTGCCCGTGATGTTGATTTTCTCGAAGTTCCGCTCGGCTTCAGGCAAGGTGATGGCGCGGTTTTTCTCAATCACAATCTCCTCCGATTCGATTTGTCCTTTCTTGACCGGAGGCTTGGGCTGTTGGGCCAACAGAACAATCGGAAAAAACAAAGATGCGAATAGAAAGAGGCGTTTCATGTTGTCTGTTTTCTTCTGTAGAATCATGTTTTTTATTTGTGTTTCTGAAAAAATCTTTACAGTCTATTCTCTGACAACTAATGCCGATTTGGAAATTGCGTTTTGGGCAAAAATCGCCCAAAACGCCTCAAGAACGAACCGCCATTGCGAGCCGCGTAGTGAAACGAAGCGGCGTGGCAATCTCACAGGCACAGGCTCGGCAACGGCTCTTCCCAAGGCTCGCGATGCTCTGTGGCAGATTGCTTCGCTCGCAATGACGGACGCTTCAACTGAAACCGACACAAGGGCGTTTTGGGCGTTTTTTGCCCAAAACGCTTTGCATCAACTACTTCTCTTCCGCATTCCAATACGAGACGAAATACCAATCCTGCTCTAACTCCTTGACGACTTCAATACCATAATCATCAGTAACCCCAACAATAGATTTCCTTTCCAACCACGTCTTCTTTGGGTCGAAACAAATACAGTCGTGTGTGATTTGTGTTCGCCCGGTAATCTTTCCGACTATCCAAGAGGTTTGCGAACTGTCAAAAACAAAGTCAAAAGATTGGCCCTTGCTCGTGTAGGCAACCAAATATCTTTTGGCAATCAAATCGTTTTCGCGCAAGAAACGCAAGCCGCTGAACCGCTCCTTGCCTGCTTCCAGCAAACTGTCCATTTGGTTGCCGTCCAAGGCAAAAATTCCCTTTTTCCTCTGCATCGCTTCAGACAACGGCTGTAGTTCTGTCAATGCTGTTCTGTAATGCGGTAGATTTTGTTTCGCTTTCTGTATGCTCTCTTCTATATCTTCCAAACGGCTATTACAGCAGAACAAAAGACTGACGATTGCGAGCAATGCAACAAGAAACCTGAACCGTTTAGCAGACATACGAACGAAATCTAAACCGGGCTACATGTGGCTTTCCAACGGTTGACGCGTTTTTTGCCTAAAACGCCCAAAACGGCTGTGGCTTTTACTGGCGTCACGCCTCGGCGTGATGCCTATCAATTGACCAGCGTCCGCTGGTCGCAAACCGGCAGGTTTGCTAAAACTGATGTCAACAAAACCGACAAATAGTATTGGAGCATTTTTTCCCAAAACGCTTTTCTGCCGTCAATAAGAGCATTAGGTCGTAATGTGTCCGTCATCTTTTGCAAGCTTCGCTTGCGACCAGCGGACGCTGCTCATACAAAAGGCATCACGCCGAGGCGTGACGCCAGTTTTTACAGCCGTTTTAAGCAAAAAACGCCCAAAACGCCTGTTTACTGTATTGTTTTCAGTTTTGCCTTCGCTTGCTCCACTATTTCCTTATCGTCCGAGTTTTCTATCACCGACTGCAGCGTGGCCTTGGCTTGAAACGGTTCTTCCAACGTCGTTCAGGGCGAAGCACATCTCCAGCGATTCTTTGTATTTCTTCTGTTTGTACAGCGATTCGCCCACCAGATACTGTGCTTCGGCACCGTACTCGTCTTGGGCCGAGTTTGCAGCCGAGAGCAGTTCTTCCAGGGCTTTTTCGTAGTTGTTCTGTAGGTAGTAAGACTTACCCTTGTACAGCAACGCCTTGTTCACCAAACTCGGCGACGAGCCGCCCGTGGCCGCCACCTGCGACGCAAAGTACCGCGCCGAGTCGTAGTTGGGCTGTTGGTAATAAGATTCCATCAGGCCCGCCAACGCGGCGGTTTGGTCTTTTTTGCTCTGCGAGCCGGTGAGCAGCCGCCGGTAGTAACCCGCCGCCGAAGCGTACTTCTTGGCGTTCAGTTCCAAGTCGGCCATCCGGCTGACGGAGCGGAGCAGATACTGGCTGCGGCCGTCGGCGATGACCTGCTGGAAGTTGCGCACCGCGTTGGGCCGGTCGCCGAACTTGTAGTACGCGTCGGCGATGTAGTAGCGGGCATCGTAGTTCTGCGCCGACTGCGGATAGGTGCGCACGTAGTTCTCGAAAGCCGTAATCGCTTGCGGATACTTTTCGTTCAGGTACAGCGACTTGGCCGCCTCAAACTCAATGCTTTCGGTCGAATTGTCCTGCGGGTTGGCCCGGCGGTATTTGTCCAAGTACGTCGAAAACTCGTCGCTGCGGCGGGCCGAGGCCAAGGCTTCCTGCAAACCCAGCAGCGCACTGTTGGACACTTTGCTGGTCGGGTACTGGTCCAAGATTCGCTGGTAGTCGGCAATGGCTTTGTCGTATTGCTGCTGGTTGCTGTAGGCCGAGGCCCGCTTCTGCAAGGCGAACGGCACCACGCCGCTGCCCGCATTCGACTCGATGACGCGCGTGAAGCCCGCCACCGCCGCCGGGTAGTTGCCTTTCTCGAAATCCACGTCGGCGCGTTGGTACTGGGCGTTGTCGGCGTAGCGGGAGTTGGGATACTTGGTGGCCAGTTCGTCGAAGGCGCGGCGGGCATCCTGGTCGCGGCCGGCGAAGTTCAGCGCATTGGCTTTTTGGAACAACACGTAGTCCTTTTCCACGCCCGGCTGGGCCAGGGCTTGGTCGTAAGTTTGGATGGCCGCGTCAAAGTTTTTCGACACGTACTGGCAGTCGCCCAGCCGCGTGAGGGCATCGGCGTAGTGGCGGCCGCCGGAGCCTGCGGCGATGTATTCGCGGAAGTGCGTGGCCGCCTTGTCGTATTCCTTGTTGTTGTAGTAGGCGTAGCCGATGCCGTAGCGGCTGCGGTTGAAATACTCCGAGTCGCGGGCCGAGGGTTCGCGGAACACGGCGGCGTATTCGTTGATGGCCGCCGGATAGTTCTGCTGGGCCGACTGCGCCTCGCCCGACCAAAAGTGCGCCGCCACTTCCAAGTCTTGGTCGCGGGGCCGCGACAGCGACTTCTGGAACTGCGCCAACGCCTCGGCGTACTGGTCTTTGTTGAACAGTTCGGCCCCCCGGTTGAAGGTCACCCGCTGGTAGGCAGCGTCAATCTTAGGCGTGCGGTTGGGCAGGTTCTCGATGTGTGAGACGGCTTCGTTGTAGTTGTTCGAAGCCAAGTACGACTCGCTGAGCAGTTCGTTGATTTCGTTGCGGTACGGGCTGTTCGGATAGTTTTTCTGAAAATCCTTCAGCAGATTCGTCGTTTCCGGCCCGGCATTGGTCTCGAAGCTCAGTTTGGCATGGTAATACGCCGCGTCTTCGGCGATTTGCTTGCTGGCCTTGCCGCGCCGCGCCTGGTCGAAAGCCGTGAGGGCGAAGGGCTTGTTTCCGCTCTGCAAATACGACAGGCCCATGTGGTAGGCGGCGTACTGGCCCAGCGTATCCTTGGCCGAAGTGGCCGTGATTTTGAAATTCTCCGCCGCGCCTTTGAAATCGCCGGTTTTGTACTGGGCGTAGGCCAGCCGGTAGGCAATTTCCGGTGCGGGCTTGGTGCGGCTCTTGCCCACGGATTCTTTCAGGTATTTGGCGGCGTTCACGTAGTCGCCTTTGCGGTAGTACGCCTCGCCCACGAGCAGGAAAACCTCGTCGGCGTTGCGGATGTCTTTGGCTGTGCCCAAGGTTTGGCCGTAGGCAATCAGTTCGTCGTAGCGGCCTTGCTTGTAATACACGTTGGCAATCATGTACGGCACCAGCGGGGCGTATTCGGGGCTTTGGGCGGCGCGGCGCAGGTCGGTGAGGGCTTCGTCGTAATTGCCTTTGCGGTAGTTGCAATACCCGGCGTAGTAGCTGGACGGCAAGGTGTATTTGTTGGAACTGCGTTTGAGTTCGTCGAACAGGTTGCCCGCCTTCACGAAATCCTGCTTGCTGAAATACGAATACGCCAGCTTGAACTTGGCTTCCGTCTGCTGCTCGCGGGTGAGGCGCGGAATATCGGCTTTCTCGAAATATGCAATGGCCTTGTCGGTGTTCTTGCGGTTGAAATAATAGTTGCCCATTTCGTAATAGGCCACCGAAGCCTTCGGGTGGTTGGGATACTCGGCGATGAACCGCTCGATGGACGACTCGGCATCGTCGTTTTCCAAGTACAACGCACAGACAGCCACGTAATAGCGGGCCTCCACCGACAGCAAATCGTTGCGGCCCAAGTCAAGGTAGTCTTGGAAGGCTTTTTGGGCGGCGGCGTACTTCTCCCGATCGAAAAGCTCCAGCGCGTCGCGGTAGTGCCGGTCGTCGGCGGTGAAGGTTTGGGTGGTTTGGGCGACTGAAAAAAGGCTTGTTGCCAGAAAGACAAGGATCGGAAAAATGCTTCGGGCGGTTCTGCGCATGATGGTAAATGCTCGGTCGTTAATGGTCAGTCAGTAGTGTTGCAGTATTATCTGCGAACAAGCGTTTTGGGCAAATTTTGCCTAAAACGCTTGTCTTGTTAAGAATAGTCCGTCATTGCGATCCCGCCGTGGCGGGAGTGGTAATCTGCTCGGCACAGGCTCGGCCAACACGCTTCCCAAAGGCTCATATTGGGGCTGGCCGCGTCTGCGCCTAACGCCTTTGCCGAGCCTGTGGTGATGAGCCGAGCCTGTGGTGATGAAATTGCCATCCCGACACGTCGGGACAGGCTGCCTCCACTTCGTTCCGGCTCGCAATGACGGATTCAGGTACGGGCGTTTTGGGTGATTTTTGCTCAAAACGCCTTTCCGTTTCCGGTATTAACCGCAAAGCTATGGTTTTTATTGTTTTGGGCGGCGCAGCAATGCTAATGCGGACAAGGTTTTTTGCATTGTTTGCGCGAGGTGTTTTGGACAAAAACTGCCCAAAACACCCGTAGAAAATGGTGTCACGAACCGCCGTCAGAGTCGCTTTCAAACAAAAAGCCCAAAACGCCGAGCTGCCATTGCAAAGAAAGCCGTTTCAGGCAAAAAA
>JALOMD010000058.1 GCA_025455595.1 Cytophagales bacterium
CCAGAGGCCGCCCGACGGGGCTTCGCCATCGGACAGTCGCCACTCGCCAGAGGCGAGCGGCTGTGTTAACTGTCTGATTGTCAACTTAAAGTAACTCTATTTATCTCATCAAAAAAGCGTTTTGGGCAATTTTTGCTTAAAACACACAGTTTCTCTATAGATTTTCAAAATTCTCTTTTCACTTATGACTTACCACTTACGACTCTATTCTCAAGCAAATCTTATGGCCTGTAAAACCTGTACAATCAGCAATTCTTCAATGAAAATGAGAAACATGGACGCTACTACCGACGCGTTGGCGGCCTTGCCCACGCCTTCTGTTCCTTTGGACGAATTATAGCCTTTGTAACAACCCACAATCCCTATCGTGAATCCAAATACGAATGATTTTACCAGCGACGAGAATATGTCCAGAAACGTGATGGTGTCAAACACTTGGTCTATGAAACTGCGCGACGAAGTGAGTTCGTTTTGATGGATGTTCAAATAGCCGCCGAACAAAGCCACCACCGACGTATAGACCATCAGCGTCGGAATCATGAACGTGGTAGCCAGTACCCGCGTCACCACCAGAAACTTGAACGGATTCACTGCCGACACTTCCATTGCGTCAATCTGCTCCGTGACCCGCATCGAACCCAACTCGGCCCCGATGTTGGAGCCTACGCGTCCGGCGGCAATCAGGGCGGTTATCAGCGGGGCCAAGGCCCGCACAACGGCAACGGCAATCAAGGCGGGCAGCATGGCCGTGGCCCCCAGTTCGGACAACGACGGCCGCGACTGGTTGGTGAACACAATGCCCGTGATGAAGCCCGTCAGCGTAATCAGCGGCACCGAACGCACGCCTATCTGGTAGCACTGGTTCATCACTTCGCGCCATTCGTAGGGCGGCAGGAAAACTTCCCGGAAAAAACGCAGCGTGAAACGGTACACATCGGCCAAGCCGACAAGTGTACGGTCGAGACGTTCAGAGAGAATGTATTTTCCCACGTTGGGTGACTCGTTGGGTTTCGATTCGGTGTGCATCGGCGGGCTTGTGGCTAAATGCGGCTGAACCACGGCCCCAAAAAAAACGTACCTGCCGAAAAACAACCCCAATGTAGCAAGAATAGGGAAGAAAGGGAAGCCTGTTTGCCTCGAACGACGGATGATGCGGATGGGTTGCCGCCCCTTGCAAAAGACGGTTTATACAGTATTGGTTTTCAACGGAAAGAATGGCGTTTTGGGCAAAAAATGATAAATCCGCATTCGGCGCGAACGCCCGAAACGACAACCGGATAAGTCCCTTCACCGAGGCCTGTGGCACACAAGCCTGTCGCGTGGGTCTGCAACGGCCTGTGTGCCACAGGCCCCGGTGATTGAGTTTTGATGCAACAAACTAAGGTTTTTCAAACAGTAGTTCCATCCCAACTTTTCACACCACTAACGACTGACCACCAACCACTTTGTACTCAGACGCACAGAAATCACAGTTCGAACACTGTGTCCAAGTCCTGACGCTGGTGCAGAACCCGGCCGATGCGGATGCCAGCGTCGGGGTCGGTGTCGTAAAAAATGACATAAGGCTTTTGCGGGAAACTACGCAGGCCCTGCTGCAACTCGTCGCGGGGACGACCCAATCCGGGATTATCGGCCAATGTTTCGAACCTGTCCGTCAAGGCAGTCAGCATCCGGTCGGCAGTTTCCTCGCCTGCATGTTCGGCCAGATAAGACCAAATGCCCGCTATGTCGCGTTTGGCAAGGCGGCTGAGTTGGTAATTGGAAGAATCCCCCGCTATCAAGGCTTCGGCTTGTTGTTTTGGGCGGCTTGCATCTGGCGGCCCATGTTCCTGATTTCCTCGTGGTCAAACGCCTCGAAAGGCCCTTCAAACCCTTTGGCAATCTTGTCACGGAGTTCTTCCAAGCGGAGTTGGTAGAGTTTTTCTTGCTGCTCCAAAGCCCGAAGCCCGGCCCGGACAACCTCGCTGGCATTGTTGTATTTGCCCGATTGCACCTTGCCCGCAATAAATTCCTCAAAGTGTTTGGTCAAATGGATATTCATGTTGAAAAGTCTGTTTGTGAAGATGCAAAACAAATACACGTTACGAATGTGTATCACAAATGTACATACAAAATTTGTGACTGTCAATGATTGACAGTCACAAACAGACGTGATTGGGACAGCTTAATAACTGATGTTACGCAGCGTTTTAGGCAAAATTTGCCCAGAACGCCGCCCGCAAAAGTCCCGTAGGGACGACCTGTCTGTAGAACAATGCGAATGGTTTCCAACAAAGCTCCGTAGGAGCGGCCCTGACGCTGTGTTGTCAATCGGGCCGCTCCTACGGAGCTTTTTTCTGTATTTTCTCTGTATTTCTACAGACAGGTCGTCTTTACGGGACTTTTCGTTTTGAGCAAAAATCGCCTAAAACACCACGAAATCGGATATTACACCAAATTCAAAGGTTGACCGCATATTCATACATTCGCAATTCATTGGTTTTCTATCAAGTCATTGGTTTTCAGTCAATCCATTATTCAAAATTCGGCATTCAACATTGGCATTACGCGTACTCCTGACGCGCAGCCCGGCGGCGCGCAACGGTGAGGATTTGCGCAATGGAAACCAAGTGCATGGACACCGCCGAAGGAATGAACACCGCCAGCAGCAACAGATACGGCATGGTGCCGAAATCAGGGGCGAAGCCGGTGCGGAAGCCGCATAACTCAGGACTGATGATGGTGGACACGAAAACACACAGTTCGATGCCCGTCAGGACCAGGCCGGCGGCGTTCCAAGCCAACAGCGTGCGGCTGCCGATAGACCGCGACAAAAACGCCAAGCAACCTACCAGCGGAGCCGACAACCCCACCAAAATGCCCAAGTTGTAGCCTTCAAACGTGGCGTGGGCGGGCACCACGCCTTGCACGTAGCTGCCGTACACCAGCAACTCGAGGGCGATGCGCATGGTTTGGCCGTAAACGGTCATCTGTTTCGGAAAAAACCGCGCAAAACGCCGCATGCCCGGCGACCACACTGCGTAGGCCGCCAAACCCACTAGCGGCAGCACCACCAGCACCGGAATGCGCAGCGGCACAGCCATGTTGGTAAGCACCTCTGTCTCAGACAATACCGTGAGGTAAGCCAGCCAGCCGCCCACTGCCAGTCCGCTGCGCACCAGATACTGGCGCGTAGCCAGTTTCCCCAATCGCATCTTGCGAAAAGCCACCGCCAAACCGCGTTGCCAAAAAGCAAAGGTGGCCATCATGAGCAATGAAAATCCGACCGTCAACATAGTTTTAATTTTTCTGTATAGTTGTAGTAGCAAAGAAACACTGGTGCAATGCCATATACGTTTTACAATCCGCTTGCCAGTTTTTAAATAATTGATAATCAAGTATTTATAAATCAATCCCTCTCCTATTCTTGTCCGTTTCCGAAAACCCGTGTCCGAAAACGGACAGAATCCAAGCGGCTGGCAAACCGGAAGTGTCTATAGGATGGAGAACAATCCGTTCACGTTGCACTTGAAAGCGGAAATTCGTGTGAACGGCAGGTAAATGTGACAATCGGTTGTCAGGCGGGAGGGCTTGAAACAACAAACAGGCGTTTTGGGCAATTTTTGCCCAAAACGTCAACGTGTTTCACCGTAGGGCTGGGGCTTTGCCCACGCCCTGTTTCCCACAGGCTCGGTTTGGTCTTGGCGTTCGGCGCGGAAACAAGGGCCACTCCCGACCCGCCGTGACAGGCGGCACGGGGTTGCCCCTACAGTCCGGCGTTTTGGGCATTTTTTGTCCAAAACGCTTTTTTCATTTTTCACTCTCCCCGCTTGTCTTATATTTGCTGCATCCGCTCAACCCAAATCGTCCAGCCCATGCCTATCCGGAAAATTCTCATTGCCAATCGGGGCGAAATCGCCCTACGTGTCATTCGTTCGGCCCGCGAAATGGGCATCGCCACCGTAGCCATTTATTCAGAAGCCGACCGCCGGGCGTTGCACGTCCGCGCCGCCGACGAGGCGTATTGCGTCGGGCCGCCGCCTTCGTCGCAGTCGTACTTGCGCATGGAAACCATCATTGAAGTGGCCAAGCGCAGCGGGGCCGAGGCCATCCACCCCGGCTACGGATTTCTGTCCGAAAACGCCAAGTTCGCGCAGATGGTCGAAGACAACGGCCTGATTTTCATCGGCCCGTCGCCGTATTCCATCGAAATCATGGGCAGCAAACTGGCCGCCAAAAACGCCGTGTCCAAATACAACATCCCGATGGTGCCGGGCATTCCCGAAGCCGTCAGCGACGTGGCCATCGCCCGCGAGCAAGCGGCCCGCATCGGCTATCCGGTGCTGATCAAGGCCAGCGCGGGCGGCGGCGGCAAGGGCATGAGGCTCGTCGAAAACGAGGCCGAACTGGCCGAGCAAATGGAACGGGCCATTTCGGAAGCCACGGCGGCTTTCGGCGACGGCTCGGTGTTCGTCGAGAAGTTCATCACCTCGCCCAAGCACATCGAAGTCCAGATCATGGGCGACAAGCACGGCAACATCGTGTATCTGTTCGAGCGGGAATGCTCCATCCAACGCCGCCACCAAAAAGTGATCGAAGAGGCTCCGTCGGCGGTGCTCACGCCCGAAATCCGCGAACGGATGGGCCAGGCGGCAGTGTTTGCAGCCAAGTCGTGCAACTACTACGGCGCGGGCACGGTGGAGTTTGTGGTGGACAAGCACACGCTGGATTTCTATTTCCTCGAAATGAACACCCGCCTGCAAGTGGAACACCCCGTGACCGAGCAGATTACCGGCATTGACTTGGTGAAGGAACAGATTCGTGTGGCGGCGGGCGAAAAACTGTCGTTCAAGCAAGAGGATTTGAAAATACACGGCCACGCCGTGGAGGTGCGCGTCTATGCCGAAGACCCGCGCAACAACTTCCTGCCCGACATCGGCCAGTTGAAAACCTACGTGCGGCCCCAAGGCCCCGGCGTGCGGGTGGACGACGGCTTTGAGCAAGGCATGAGCATCCCGATCTACTACGACCCGATGATTGCCAAGCTCACCGCCCACGGCAAAGACCGCGCCGAGGCCATTGAACGCATGAACCGCGCCATTGACGAGTACCAAATCACGGGCATCGAGACCACGCTGGGCTTCTGCCGGTTCGTGTTGTCGCACCCGGCGTTTGTGGACGGCACTTTCGACACCAACTTTGTGGCCCAATACTTCACGCCCGAAAAACTCAACGGCGAAGACCGACCCGAAGAAGCCGAAATAGCCGCCCTGTTGGTAAGCCGCATGGTGCAGGCCAAGACGGGCAAGACCAACGGCACGGACGTACACACGCCCCGCAGCCGTTGGAAACAGAACAGACAGAAAATTTGAGTCTTGAGTCGTTGGTCTTGGGTCTTGAGTATAGACAGTCTATTGGCGTTTTGGGCAAATTTTGCCCAAAACGCCATATTACGGAAAACCTTATGAAGGTTGTACAGCCGTTTTAAGCAAAATTTGCCCAAAACGGCTGTGGAATGGCTTCGCACATTCGGCCTGAGCAATTCGTATTTTTTTCGTCAGGGTTTGCAACCGCACTGACCACTAACGACTTACCACTTTCTATGATTGAAAATTTACTTGACCCAGTTGTATTGTTTTTTGTACTGGGTGTGTTTGCCGGCGTACTCAACACCGGCATCAAATTGCCCGATGCCGTCTATGAATTGCTCAGTATCTATTTGCTTGTCTCCATTGGATTGCGCGGCGGCGTGGAACTGTCCGAAACAGACCTGTCCGCGTTTGTTCAACCCGCCCTGCTGACGCTGCTGTTGGGCATTGCCATTCCGGTGCTGGCCTTTTTGATTCTGCGTCATTTGGGCCGCTTCAACCGCGCCGACTCGGCTGCATTGGCCGCCCACTACGGCTCGGTGAGTGCAGTCACGTTTGCGGTGGTGGTGGCGTTTGTGGAGAAACTCAACATCCCGCACGAAAAATACGTGACCGTGCTGCTGGTGTTGCTGGAAGTGCCCGCTATCGGCGTGGGTATTTTGCTGGCCCGCATGGGGGCTTCGGTGCGGCGCACCAACTACCGAAAGTTGTTCCACGAGATTTTCTTGGGCAAGAGCATTTACCTGCTGCTGGGCGGCTTGCTCATCGGCTATTTGGTGGGCGTGGAGCACGTGAAGCCGGTGCGTCCGCTGTTCTATGATTTGTTCAAAGGGCTTTTGTGCTTGTTTCTGCTGGAAATGGGCATCATCGCCTCGCGGCGTTTCCATGAGTTGCGGCGCGTCGGCTTTTTCTTGATCGTGTTTGCCATTCTCATGCCCATCCTGTCGTCGCTGATTGGCATCGGAGCCGGGCTGTTGGCGGGCCTGAGCCTCGGCGGTACCGTGATTCTGGCTACGCTGGCCGCCAGTGCCTCGTACATCGCCGCCCCCACCGCCATGCGCATCGCCGTGCCCGAAGCCAACCCTACGCTTTACCTCACCGCCGCATTAGGTGTCACTTTCCCGTTCAACATCCTGATCGGCATCAAACTGTATTATCTGTTCGCGGAAAAAATCTTTCAATGGATGGGATGATGTTTGCGGTTTACAGTTTTCAGTTTGGCGTTTACCGTTGAGAAAAGCCATTACGCACCACCGAAAACTGAAAACCGAAAACTGAAAACCGTAAACCCGAAGGCAAAATGGAACTACGCGCCAAAAAGTTGCTTACCATCGTCACCGAGGCGGTTTTGGAACCGGAAATCATTCAAGAACTCAAGCAAGTAGGCATCGGTGGTTTCACCGTGGACGACGTGCGGGGCCGGGGCCGCCGGGGCGTGCGCCGCGCCGAGTGGGAACAAAGCCGAACCATCCGTTTCCAAATCGTGGACGAATGGCCGGTGCTGCAAAACCTTATCACGCGCCTCCGCGAAGACTTCGCCGACCGCTACGCCATGTTCATGTTCGTAACCGATGTGGCGACGGTGGAATGACAGCCAGCTTTTCAAGTATGGAAATGGCACACGGATTAGACGGATGCAACGGATTTTCGCGGATTTGATCCGTTTTTTGTCCGTCGTATCCGTCCAATCCGTGTGCTACTTTCGTCATTTCACATAACCTCCAGCGTTTTAGGCAAAAAACGCCCAAAACGCATCCCTCCTCTCCCGAAAATTTTACGTTTTTTTAACTATACCGTAGAAACATTGTAACTTTCCGCTCCAATCCTAAGTTTTCTTCTCCTTACGTTTTATCTAATCGTAAATTCCAACCAAACCATGATGTTTTTCCAATGGAACCTTCGTCGGGCACGGTTGCTGGGCGGCGCATTGCTCCTGTCCGGGGCGGTGCTGGCCCAAAGCAACGATGTGCCGATGAACACCCTGTCGCTCAACGACTTGAGCGGATTCAAGTCGCCGGGCGGCAACTGGCAGATTGCAGGCGATGTCAACGCCGACCTCGCCCAAAACAATGTATTGAAATCGAGCAAGGGCACCGGTGTGCTGGTGAACCTGCCGGACAAGAAGGACAAAGCGGATTTGCAGTTCAACTTCGACCACGCCGACCTCGACCTGTCGCTCGATTTCATGATGGCAAAAGGCTCCAATTCGGGCATTTACCTGCAAGGCCGCTACGAAGTGCAACTGCTCGACAGTTGGGGCAAGAAAAACCCGTACTTCGGCGACTGCGGCGGCATCTACGAACGTTGGGACGAAAGCAAGCCCGAAGGCCGCAAGGGCTACCAAGGCGTGCCGCCCCGCGTGAACGCCAGCTTTGCGCCCGGCCTGTGGCAACACATGGACATCTCGTTCCAAGCCGCCCGTTTCGATGCCGCCGGTAACAAAACCTCCAATGCGCGGTTCCTGAAAGTGACCCTCAATGGCGTGGTGATTCACGAAAACGTGGAAGTGACCGGCCCCACGCGCGGCGCGGCCTTCCCCGACGAGAAAACGGTCGGCCCGATAGTGATCCAAGGTGACCACGGCCCGGTGGCGTTTCGCAACATCCGCTACCGCGCCTTCGGCACCACCCTGCCCGTCCTCAGCGACTTGCAATACAGCGTGTTTCGGGGTACGTTCAACAGCGACACACTGAAGGCCGACTCCAAAATCAGATATGCCAAAAGCGGCAAAGCCGAAGACCTGACCGTCGAGAACAGCCCGGTTCCCAACGACTACATCCTGCGGCACACGGGCAAACTGAACGTGAAAACCGCCGGAAAATACACGTTCTACGCGCAAATCGGCGGCATGAACTACCTGAAAGTGGACGGCAAAACGGTGATTCCGTTCGCGTGGTCGGGCTTTTGGGACACCCGCACGGCCAACGTTGACTTGGCGGCCGGCGACCATACGTTTGAAGTGTTGGTTGCCAAGAAAGATGCGTGGGTGAAACCGTCGCTGGGTTTGTTTGTGGAAGGGCCGGATGTGCGCAAAGCTCCGCTCCACGCCCTGAGTTCGCTGCCGCTCGACGCACCCGTGAACCCGATTATGATCAACGTGGAAGGCGAGCCTAAAGTGGTGCGTTGCTTCATTGACTTCGAGAAAAACGGCAAGGCGCACCGCATTACGCACGCGGCCTCGGTGGGCAGCCCCGACGGAGCCAACTTCACCGTGAACTTGAACAACGGGGCATTGGTGCAGTGCTGGCGCGGCGGCTTCCTGAACGCCACGCCCATGTGGCACGACCGGGGCGACGGCCACTCGGATCCGATGGGTGCCCCGCTGAAGCTCGGCGACGCGCCTGACTTGGCCGCTTTGCCCGCCAACAACGCCGCTTGGCCCGATTCGCTCACAGCCGCCGCCAACTACCGCTTCCGGGGCTACGACATGGACAACGCCGGTTACCCGACTTTCAAGTACTCGGTTTTCGGTGCGGAAGTGGAAGACCAGACCCGTCCCGAAGAAGGTGGCAAACGGCTCACCCGCAGCCTGAAGGTGAGCGGCCCGGCCCAAAACCTGTATTGCCGCCTGGCCGAGGGCAAAGACATCACCGCCCTGCCCGACGGCTCGTACCTGGTGGACAACAAATCGTACTACGTGCGAGTGAACGGCGCGGCAAAACCGACGGTACGCACCGTGAACAACCGCCAAGAACTGCTGCTGCCCGTCACTGGCGGTCAAGTCAGCTATTCCATCATTTGGTAAGTACGATTTACGAAGTACGAATTTCAGGTCAGAGTTAAGAGGTCAGAAGTCAGAAAGGCGTTTTGGGCGAAAAATGCCCAAAACGCTTAGACCACGCAGGTCAGACGCCGAATGCCAAGACAACAGGCTCGGGTACTCCCCTCCTTTTTCCAAGGAGGGGTGGCCGGAGGCCGGGGTGGTAGAAAAGCCGCATTTGGCCTAACTCTTTACCATTGCGCAACAAAGCGTTTTGGGCAAAAAATGCCTAAATCGAAAATCCCGCATCCGGCGGGAACGCCTTTCCAAATCCATTGTAAAAATCACAATAGAAAATCAACTCAGAAAAATGAGAGCCATCACAAAATATCTCGTCGGATGCGCGGCCCTATGTTTGCTGCCGTTCGGCGTGCAGGCACAGGAGTCGCCGAAGGAAGAAGACTTCTACAAAATCGTGACCATTCCGGTGCCGGAAGGCATTCTGCTCGAAGTGGGCGGCGTAACGGCCCTGCCCAACGGCGACATCGGCGTGTCCACGCGGCGCGGCGACGTATGGATTGTCCGCAACCCCTACGCGGTGGGCGTTTACCCGACGTTCACCAAATTTGCCAGCGGCCTGCACGAAATCCTCGGCCTGACGTACAAGGACGGCTCGCTGTACTGCGCCCAGCGCGGCGAACTCACCAAGCTGACCGACACCAACGGCGACGGCCGCGCCGACAAGTACGAAACCGTCTATGCCTGGCCGCTGTCGGGGCACTACCACGAGTACAGTTTCGGGCCGAAAATCATGCCCGACGGCTCGTTCATGGTCACCGGCAACGTGGCCTTCGGCAACGAGGAATGGTGGCGCGGCGAAAGCCGGGTGCCGTGGCGCGGCTGGACGATGCGCATCACCCCCGACGGCAAGATGACCCCGTGGGCCACCGGCATGAGGTCTCCGGCCGGTGTGGGCGTGGTGGACGGCGAATTTTTCTACTCCGACAACCAAGGCGACTGGATGGGTTCGGGCGGCGTTTGGCACGTGGAGAAAGGCGACTTCACGGGCCACCCGGCCGGGCTGCGCTGGACGCGCCTCACGCAGTCGGCCGAACTGACCGACAAGCCGGTGAACCTCACCACCGAGCAACTCTACGCCAAGGTTGACCCGCGCATTGTCAAGGAAAACGGCCGTTTCGTGAAGCCCGAAAACCGCCGCGAAGGCAACGAGGCTCCGCTGTTTGCGTTCAAAAAGGACTTTCCGCAACTGAAAACCCCGGCCGTTTGGCTGCCGCACGGCATTTTGGGAATTTCCAACTCCGAAATCCTGCCCGACGAAACGGGCGGCAAGTTCGGGCCGTTTGCCGGGCAGGTGTTCGTCGGCGACCAGGGCCAGAGCAAAATCATGCGGGTGTTCTTGGAAAAAGTGAACGGCCAGTACCAAGGCGCGGCTTGGGATTTCAGGAGCGGCTTCCAGTCGGGTGTGCTGCGCATGGCGTTCGGTAAGGACGGCTCGCTGTTCGTAGGCGAAACCAACCGGGGCTGGGGGTCGGCTGGCGATGCCAACCAAGGCTTGCAGCGGCTGGTGTGGAACGGCAAACTGCCGTTCGAGATGAAGGCCGTGCGTGCCATGCCCGACGGCTTCGAGGTCGAGTTCACCATGCCGGTTGACAAAGCCTCGGCCGAGGACTTGGCCTCGTACCAAGTGCGCAGTTTCACTTACAAATACTATCCGGTCTATGGCAGCCCCACCATCAACGAAGAGCGGTGTACGGTGCGCGGCGTGCAGGTCAGCGACGACGGCATGAAAGTGCGCGTCGCCGTGGACAACCTGCGCGAGTACTACGTACACGAACTGCTGCTCGACGGCGTGCGTGCCCGCGACAATTCATGGTCGCTGGTACACCCGACGGTTTACTACACGCTGAACAACATCCCGGCGGGCGAAAAGATGAAAATCGCCGAGACGGTACGCAAACCGGCGGCCGCTACGCCCGCAGCCAAAACCCCTGTGAAAACCCCGGCCAAAGGCGCGGCCAAGCCAGCCGCCAAGGCGACGGCCACTGCTGCCGTCCCCACGACCGAGGAAATTCTGCCGCTGTTGCGCAAACACACTTGCCTGGCTTGCCACGCACCGGAGAAACGAGTGGTGGGGCCGTCTTACACGGACGTAGCCAAGCGTAAATACTCCAATGAAAAAATCGTGGACCTGATCTACAACCCGAAGCCCGAAAACTGGCCCGACTACGCCACGCCGATGGCCCCCATGCCGCAGGTGCCTCGCGCTGACGCGTTGAAAATCGCCGCGT
>JALOMD010000059.1 GCA_025455595.1 Cytophagales bacterium
TTTCGGTACTGTCGAGGCTGATACCAATCTGGAAGTGGGAATGCGGATTTGGCTTCGCCGAACTCACGTTTCGGAATACAAAATCTGTTGACAGTCAGGCGATTGCATCGGATTATTTACGCATTCAATCTTTTATTTTGGTATTAGGCAGAAAGAAAGTTACAAGTACTGAGTCAGGAGTAGAAAAATAGAATGTAAATCGTTGAAAACCAGCATCTTAAAAGCAAACTCTTTTTTGACATTGGGTAAATTAGATACACATCAACATTTATTCTATATAAATTCTACTTTTTATTTTTACCAATACTGCATTCGGTTCACTAACGGAAGCGAAATCCACAACCATTTGCGTCCTCTGTCTTTATGATTGTTCAAGAACTCTTCGAATCAGGAAATGTGTATTACTTGCGAGATCAACGTGACGGCTGCGATTTTGAAAAGTTGGTTGAATCAACGTACTTGACCAACCTGTTCGAAGCTTTGCAAGACGAAATGCAAAGCAGTTTTTATGACTACGATTTCATCCTGCACTCAAGCCACGCCCTGCGCAAATCGCACTTCCTTGAGCAGGACATAAGCCGTTTGGGTTCAGCGGGCAGGCCAAAGGTCGTGTTTTTCATTTCCGACGAAACCGCTTCCACGCCTTGGCAGTTGTCCAAGCAAGCCGCAATCGTCTTCAAGAACATGCCGCCCGTACGTTTTTCCAATCCCTATCCGGCAAACATCTTCCCCTTTCCTTTGGGCTGCCATCGCAAGACCCGCGCCCTGCCCATCATTCCCATCCAAGAAAGGAAGTACAATGTTTTTTTCTCAGGCCAATTGAGCAACAAGCGGCTGCGATTGTACAAACAATTGGCCGGATTGCCGCGCCTGCCCACATTGTTCTTGCGATTGGCCAAACCCGTTGTCAAAAGCCGTTACTTGGACTTGAGCGAACGGTATCCTAACTCGCTGATATCCTTCACCCGGTCTTTCGCCAACGGCACAGCCGTTCCCACGTTCGACTACGCCCGCACCATCCAAAACAGTAAAATCGTACTTTGCCCGTCGGGTGTGGTTAATCCCGAAACGCTGCGTCACTGGGAGGCCATGCGGGCAGGCTGCATCGTCATCAGCGAGCCGCTGCCCCCGTCGCATTACACCACCGGCTCGCCCATTATTTTCATCAAGCGTTGGCGAGAAGCCGACCACATCATCAAACAGCTCCTCAGCAACCCGAGACGAATGGAGGACATTCACCGGCAGACGTTGGATTGGTACCGAAACGTGTGTTCCGAGAGAGCCACGGCCCAGTACATGCACAAGCGGATTGCACAGTCGCAAGTGCTGCAAAACGCGTAGTCAACCGATAATCATAGGTCAGGGAATGGCGTTTTGGGCAAAAATTGCCTAAAACGCAAAAACCCAATTCAGGTTTCTGAATGGTGTCTGACAGAAATTACACTAATGGTCGAAAAACATTATTCTGACGGATGCTTTTCTTGGCACTGTCCGGTTTTTTACCGGGGCCTGTGGCACACAGGCCGTTGCCGACCAACGCTACAGGCCTGTGCGCCACAGGCCTTGGTAATTGGGTTTCAATGCGACAAAAGAATGTTTTCCGACTCCTAAAATAGAAGACTGATTGCGTGTTTATAGAGTTATCAGTCGCTGACTTTCAAGCCATTCAGCGTTACGCGTTAGATATTCATAATTGGTATTAGACTTGGTTGTTTTTGGCGTATAAAAACATTACAAGCAATTGATTTTCAGTTACTTATAACCGTATTTTCCACTAAAAGCTAAAGACTAAAAACTAAAGGCTAAGGGCCAATGACTAACCACTATCAATACCGCATCGTCCAGTACGGATTGCGTTCTTCTTTGATTTTTTCCTTGATGAACTTGGCAAGCATTTGTTGGTAGGCGGTTTCGTTCAGGCGCGTGCCTTTCATTTTCTTGGGTAAGTCCAGTTCTTGCGTCAGTTTTTTGGTTTCGATGCGCGTGGCACTCACCACCACGGTGCCGTCGTTGATGTCAATTTCCATGATCAAGCCGGGCAGGCCGAACAGCCGCTCCGGCCCGGCGTTCACGGGTAAATCCTGTGCAAACCACGCCACTATTTTCTGTTTCTTCACCGTGTCTTCCACCACGGCTTTCATGCAGATGTGCCCGGCCACGTCCTTCAAGTCATTGAGAATCTTCCAATTGGGTGTGCGCAGCGAGTCTTCGATAATGTACGTCTTGCCCGCCGCCTCAATGATGTCGGTCATGGTGCCTTTCTCAAAGTCGCGCCGGATGACTAACTGCTCCTTGCGCCAGTCGTACCCCTCCGACTCGGCCGATTTCTCGTCGGAGTGCGTGTATTTGCTGGCTTTGTCGTTGAAATACAATAGTGTGTATTCCTGCCAGTCGTCGCGGCCGCCGAACATATATGTATATCGTTCTTTTTCCTGTTTGCTCAGGAACGTCATTTGGTTCATCATTTTGGTCCAGTAAGTGGTGCGCGTATAATGCACCACGCCCTCGGTCTGGGCACTAACTGTTATTGAAAACAACAGAAAAATCACAGAAAACAGACGCATATGAATTATGAATTATGAATTATGAATTATGAATTATGAATTATGAATTATGAATTATGAATTATGAATTATTTAGCGTTTTGGGCAAAAATTGCCTAAAACGGCTGTTTGTCTGAATCTTGATTCGCAGGATTAAGGGATTACCTTGATTGAAAATTCTGTTCATCCTGTCAATCCCTGTCTGCCGACAGGCAGGCTGTCTAACAAACGCAAATCAAGGCAATCCTTCAATCCGGCGAATCATGGTTCAGACAATTTTTGCCCAAAACGCCTCTGACTTCTGACCTCTGAACTCTGACCTGTTTTCAAAATCCGTTTTTCTTGATCTTGTCGGCGTGGCCGCGCATGTTGTACGACAGGCTCAGCATGAAGTAACGGGCCAGCGTGAGGGCGGTTTGCTGCGAGACGTAGTTGAGCGTGCCTTGCTGCACAATGTTGCGCCGCTGGTTGAACACATCGAAAGCGGCCAGACGCATTTCGAGTTTGTTGTCCTTGAGCAACAGCCGCCGCACGGACGCGTTCAGAATCGGGATGTCTTGGTTGAAACCGAAACGGTCGTTGCGGAAGCGGTTGTAATCCAAGTTGCTCTCGAAGAAAAACTTCTTGGCGAAATTCCACTTCATCGAAACGTCGAGGCCGTGGTTGCGGATGCGCTGGTTTTGCATCTGCTCTATCGAGTACGAAATGTTGTTGAAACTAAGCTGGCCCCTGATTTCAAACAGCATTTTTTCGTTCGGTGTCACGGTGAAGCCGCCGCCGAAGTTGTACTGTTGGTTGTTGGTTTCGTTGCGCACGCCGTTGACGAACGTCGGGCTGACACCACGGCTCACCCGACCGTTGAAGTTGAAATTCAGCTTGGTTTTGATAATTGGCAGACCGGCGTAGGTGCTAACGGAGGCGTTGTCGCCGCCGCCAATGTTTTCGGGCCGGGTGCGGGTGACTAAGTTTTCGTCAACCGACTGGGTGTAAATGATTTGGCTTTGGTAATACTGGTAGTCCAGCCCGAAATTGATGTACATGAACGTGGCCGGGTTGAACTTGTTGAACCACACGTTGGCCCGGTGGCTGCGTTCGGGCAGCAGGTCGGGGTTGCCGGTGGTGATGAAAAACGGGTTGTTGTTGTTGATCACCGGCTGCAAATCGTTCAGGTTCGGGGCTTGCACGTCAAAAGTGTAGCCGACACTGAAATAACCGTTGTTTTTAAGTTGCACATCGGCGTTCAAATTGGGCGTGACGGCCGTAAACATACGGTCAACGCGATTGGTCAACGGCGTTTCCTGGCTGGTGGCAAAACGGCCCGCCAAGTCGAACCGCACCCCGGCCACGCCCGCCGAGATGTTCACGCCCTGGAACGAGTACCGCAGGCTGGTACCCAGCCGATTGTAGGTGATTTGGTTGGTGAAATAGGTGCTCAGGCTGTCGAGGCGGCGATTATTGCGCCGGGTGTCAAACGCGTCGCGGCTCACTTCGCGGTAGTCGTGACTGAAGTTGTAGAATGTTTCCCAGTAGTATTTTTTGGCCAACGGCTCCAAAAACAGCAGGCTCGACTTCCACTGACGCTGTCGGTTCAGGTTGTCGTTGAGTTGCCCGATGGCCCTGATTTGGGCGTTGGGGTCGGTGGCGTTGAAGAAGCGGTTCAGCGAGTTCAGGTTCTCGGTGCCGTCTGACAACGCGGCGTTGAATCCGCCGCTGACGGCGAAGTTGCGACCCTTTTTCTTGAACTTGTGCCGGTAGATGGCCGAGGCGTTGCCGGTGTACGAATCCAAGCCCGTGCGGTTGTTGATTTCCGAACGGTTGCGCAGGGCGTTTTCATTGGACAGGAACCGTTGCCGCTGGCCATCGGTGGTGGTGTTGCCGCTGAAACGCAGGTTGCCCTTGGCAATCACGGTGTTGTTCGAGTCAATCATTTGCTCAAGACGGGCAGCCAAGCTGTGGTTGTTGCGGAAGTCAGTGCGGCCGAGGGTGTCTTGCGTCAGGAACGAGCCGTTTTGCAGGAACGTCTGCCGGTTCTCGAATTGGTCAAGCGTGAGACGGGTCTGGTTGTAGAAATAGCTGCTGCTGAACTTGGTCTTTTCGTGCGTGTAGTTGTAGTTCACCCCGGCACCGGCGTTTTGGGTGAAGCCCCGCCCGTCGAAGCGGTTCAGCAGGCCCCCGCCGTCGAAGAAGAAAATCCGCCCGCCGCCGCCAAAACCGAAATCACCGTTGTCGAAGTCGTTGAACGAGTTGTTGCCTTTGAACTCGCCGTAATCTTCCCAGTTCACGCCCGTTTCGTTGATGTTGTTGCCGTAGCCGATGACCGAAAACTGCTCTTTTTTGTTGAACCGGTTGTAGTTGCCCCGCGCGGCCCAGCGTTCCTGCGTGCCGCCCGCCACGGTGAACTTGCCGAACGCGCCTTTCTTGAACTCGTCCTTGAGTTCGAGGTTCATGGTTTGCTCACGCTTGCCGTCGTCCACGCCGGTGAGCTTGGCTTGGTCCGACTTGTCGTTGAAAACCTGCACTTTGGAAATGGTTTCGGCACCGAGGTTTTTGGTGGCCGCCTTCGGGTCGTCGCCGAAAAACGTCTTGCCGTCCACCAGCACCCGCCGCACGTCGCGGCCCTGCGCCTTGATGTTGCCGTCGGCATCCACTTCGATGCCCGGCAGGCGGCGCAGCAAATCCTCGACGGTGGAGCCGGGCGGCACACGAAACGATGCGGCGTTGTATTCCACGGTGTCGCCCCGGATGGTGAGCGGCGCGCGGGCCGCCTTGATGACCACCTCGATGAGTTCCTTGGCGATGGGTTTCAGCGGAATCACGCCCAAGTCAACCGCGTCGGTGGCGGCCACGGGCAGGTTGCGTTGGACGGGCAGGTAGCCCACGTAAGTGAGCTTGAGCAGATACGGCGCGTTCTTGACGTTGCGGAACTCGAAGCGGCCCTTGTCGTCCGTCCGCGTAAAGTTGACCAGCGACGAATCTTTGGGCTGCAACAGCATCACGGTGGTGGCAGGCAGCACGTTGCCGGAGGTGTCTTTCACCGCCCCGACAATGGTGATACGGCCGGGAGTTTGGGCAAACATAGCCAGAGGAGCCGCCAAGCACAGCAGCAGCAGTAGGTGTTTGAGCATTTGAAGGGTTGCAGGTTGAAAAGTTGAAGGTTGGAAAGTTGGAAGGTTGCAGGTTCAGGGTTGCAGGTTGCGTTTTGGGCGTTTTTTGTTCAAAACACCTTGGAATTTGACCTTTGGCAAAGCTTGAAGCTTTGCCAAAGGTGATGTTGGCCGTTTTAGGCGTTTTCTGCCCAAAACGGCGGGTCGTATTTCCTGAAAACCGGAAGCCGATGGCAGCGTCCTCGCTTATGTTCTACCAGACAGACACAGGAAAAAACGAAACCGAATGGCTTGCCTGTGTGATTGAGGCCGGCAAATAACTAACTAATTAGTTAACATACAAGCCGCTCATCATATTGTGTACGACCGATGATTTATTTTTTGCAAGTTGGTTACTGTGTCGGCGTTTTGGGCAAAAAACGCCTAAAATGCTTGTCAGAACCTTGATTCGTAGAATTTAAAGATTATCATGATTGAAAAATGGCTAATCAAGTTAATCCCTTAATCCTACGAATCATGGTTCTGACAAAAGCGTTTTGAGCAAAAAACGCCCGAAACGGTATTGGGGAAAGTTTGTGATAAGTAGATGCGCGAAAGGTGAAAAAGTTGCAACGAAAGATGAAAAAAACCGAACGAAGGGAGCCGCTTGCCTGTAGGCTTGGAAACGCTGTGCTACAAACGCCCGACAAATCTCGGCAAGTTGTCAGGCGTTTTGGGCAAAATTTGTTTAAAACGCCTCCGGTACGTCCGTTTTCAGCTCCGTAGGAGCGAACTGTCTATAGCAATCAAAGAAAACCAAACGAAAGCTCCGTAGGAGAGGCCCTGACATTGCGATGTCAATCGGGCCGCTCCTACGGAGCTTTTTACTGTGGCTGTTCTGTATTTCTACACACGGGTCGTCCCGCAGGGACTTTGACGGACGGCGTTTTGGGCAAAAATTGCTCAAAACGCCAAAGTTTCACTGTCGGCCCTTGTTGAACATACTCATCACAAAGCCCACCAGCATCACCACGCAGCCGATCCACAGCACGTTGATGTAGGGCTTCACGTAAGCTTTGAGGATGATGTAGTCCTTTTGCGTGCGGCTCACGCCGAAGGTGAACTCGCTGGTGCGCGGGTCAACGTTCAGGAACGTGATGCGCAGGCCGAGGTCGTCAATGGTTTCGGCCAGTTGGCCCACCATGCGGTCTTTGATCAGGAACACCGGCTGGGCCGTGTAAGGCTGGGTTTTGCCCAGCACGCGGATGGTGGCCCGCACGGCGGCATCGTTGGCGGTCAGCGTCACGCCGGGCAGTTCGGTCAGGCGGTTCACGCCTTCCAGCACGGCCACGTAGTCGTTCAGGTACAGCGTATCGCCGATGTGCGCCTTGTGTTCTTCGGGCTTGCTCCACTCTTTTTTCTCGCCGCCCATGTTGGGGTCGTAGTTGACGAACGTGTACAGGTCGCGGTTCACGTCCTTGCGGATGTCGGGCGAGATGGCATAGCCGCCCATGTCGCCGTTTTTCTGCACGCGCGGGTACAGGGTGAACACGCGGCCCCGGTCGTCGCGGTATTCGACCTCGTAATAGGTGTTTTCGGGGAAAATCCGCACCGTGTCGCCTTTTTGGTAATACGTGCGGCCGTTCTGCGCAATCGGGTTCAGGGCCACGGCCCTGAACGGCACGTCGGCATCGGCCAGCATTTTGGGGTTCACGTAGCCGGGCACGCCCTTCACTTCGGTGCGCCGTCCTCGGTAAGTCACCCAGTACTTGTCAATGCGGGTGGGTTCGTTCACCCAAAGCAGCGTGTTTTCCTTGTTTTCCTTGTTGTCGTCTTTGGTAAAGTCTTCGCTGCGCGAAAACAGCAAACCGGTGGTGTTCATCGAAACCACTTTCGAGTAGCCCGACGAATACAGAATGCCGATCAGCATCAACGCCACGCCCATGTGTGACACCGCTCCGCCCGAAAGCTTGTAGCCTTTGCGGACAATCATCCACAAGATGCGTCCGTTGACAATCAGCGAGAAAGAAGCAGCGTAAAGCAAAATGATATACTGCCAGTCGGCCACGCTGCTGAGGCTCGCCACCACGGCCGCCACCAGCAAGGCCAACAACAGCGGCATCGCCAGCCAGTTCAGCGACTTGGCGTTTTCGTAACGCTTCCACCAGAAAAACTGCCCGATAGACGACAATATGGCGATGAACACGAAAAACCACAATTGGAACTGCGTGTAGAAGCCCACTTGGTCGGCGGGCGGGGCCACGTTCGAGACAGCCCCGAAAAGTTCGACCACTTTGTTCCAGACGGGAATAGAAGTAGGCACCAGCACTTGGAAAGCCGTCAGTGTCAGCACCGTTACGCCCAAGAAAATCCAAAACTCACGCGAGTAAACGGCCGCTTCCTTCGTGTCGGAAGGCAGGCGTTTCCACTCGCGGATGAGCAGCACCGCCGAAAGGAGCACAAACGCCAGCAGATACACCAGCAGTTGGCCCGACAGCCCCAAGTCGGTGAACGAATGCACCGAGGCGTTGCCCAAGATGCCGCTGCGCGTGAGGAACGTGGAGTAGAGAATCAGAATGAACGAGGTGATTACCAGCAGCAGCGAGGCTTTCAGGGCCGTGCCGTTGCGCCGGGCCAGCAGCATGGTGTGCAGGCCGGCCACCAGCGTGAGCCACGGGATGTAAACCGCGTTCTCCACCGGATCCCAGTTCCAGTAGCCGCCGAAGTTCAGCGTCTCGTAGGCCCAGATGCCGCCCATGATGATGCCCGTGCCCAGCACCAGCACCGCAAACAGCATCCACGGCGTGGCGGGCTTGATCCACTCGGTGTACTTGCGGTACCAAAGCCCGGCCACGGCAAACGCAAACGGCACCAACGTGGCCGCAAAGCCCAAGAACAGCGTGGGCGGGTGAATGACCATCCAGTAGTTTTGCAGCAGGGCGTTCAGGCCGGTGCCGTCTTCGGGTACGAAGTTGGGGTTGCGTTGGAAAATGGCTTCTTCGGGCATGGCATCGCGGAGAAGGATGAACGGCGAGGAGCCGATTTTCATGTCGAGGCCCGGAATGACCACGCCGAGAATCATGGAGGCCAAGAAAGCCTGCACCAGCATGAACACCGTCATGGCCGGGGCTTCCCACTGCCGGTTGGCGAAGATGAACACCAGCCCCAGCAGCACATGCCAGAAAATCCACAGTAGGAAGCTCCCCTCCTGCCCTTCCCAAAAGCACGCCACAATGTACTCGGTGGGCAGGCTCAGCGAAGCGTGGTCATAGGCGTAGTAATACTCAAAATAATGGTTGGCGATGATGTAGAACAGCGACACCACCACGGCCACCACCGATGCGAAATGCACAAAAAACGCCGCCCGCGAAAACCGCCGCCAACTGGCGATGTCGCCCATTTCGGTGCGCAGGCTCATCTGGTAATACCCAAAGGCCGCCACCAGCGATGTTATGAACGACAATATGACGGCAAAATGCCCGAAATTACCTATACCTTCGTGAATCATTAACGTTTATCGTTTTTCGTTTGGCGTTTACCGTTCGGCG
>JALOMD010000060.1 GCA_025455595.1 Cytophagales bacterium
TCAGGCCTTTGAGAATCTCTTTCTCTTCTACTCTCGCTTGTAGGTTATTGATTGTCAGCATATTGTTAATTAAGAATTATGAATGCAGAATTGGGAATTACGTATAGCCGGTTGGCGCGAAGGCGAAAAATCACGCGAAGTACGGTCTTTCGCGCACGGATTGCAAAAATGTATTCAGTAGCTTGTTTGTAATGATTTTAAACAACAACGCCGGACGGGGTGCTTTTGTTCGGGAAAAAATGGCGAAAGGAAGAATAAATCAGGCAGGGTAGGGGAGGCGTTTTAGCTGATTTTCGCCCAAAACGCAAATCGGTGCAATCAAAACCCGCTGATTCGGCGGAACACGTTACAGAGAAATGCGAGATTTCCTCAGACACGTGCAGGTTATCATCTGATTTTGAGGCTGTCTTTGTTCATAACAATGAAGTAGTCGTCTGTCATCAATAGTTTGTCGGGCCAATTCTTTGGTTTTTCCTCCTCATAAGTCAAATGGATTGTATCGTCTTTTATCTTATAAGTGCCTTCCAGTCCGCCCGCCCCAAGTTCAAGATAGAATTCTCCATTCTCATAGAGTACAACCTGATGAATACCAACGAACAAATCGTTGAGTGCATCGTATTTCACTGGTCTGTTTTCGCAAGCGGAAAACAATAGCAACACAAACGCTGACCTAATAATTGATAGACATCGCATGAGCAAAAGTCTGTAATGTACAGAGGAAATCAGAAGCGTTTTAAGCAAATTTTGTCCAAAACGCGGGCTTTCAAAAAGATTGCAATAAAAAAACAAGACCTGCGCAAGAATCCATCACCGAGGCCTGTGGCACACAGGCCTCGGTGGTTGGTTCATATGCAAACAAAATTCTGCAATACACAGAAGAAATAAAAAACGTTTCAGGCAAATTTTGCCCAAAACGGCAATGCCGGACAAATGCAGCGCGGTTTGTTGTCTAAGCCAGAGACAAGGCATGCCTTGTCTCTACAGTAACAACCATTCGCGTTTTAAGCAAAAATCGCATAAATTGAAAATCCCGCCATCGGCGGGAACGCCAACCTTTCAATTTTTTTTCAACCTGCAACCTTCCAACCTGCAACTTTTCAACCCCCTCACGTCTGTATCACACCCACATTGTACCGCTTCTCTATCGGGGCGTGGTTGGCAGCTTCGAGGCCGGCGGCAATGACGCGGCGCGTGTCGAGCGGGTCAATCACGGCATCAATCCACAGGCGGGCCGCCGCGTAGTAGGGCGACAACTGGCTGTCGTAGCGGCTTTTGATGGTTTCGTAAAGTTCGTTTTCGCGTTCGGGCGTGATGGTCTCGCCCTTGGCTTTCAGCGACGACACCTGGATTTGCAGCAGCGTCTTGGCCGCCGAGGCCCCGCTCATCACGGCCAGTTGCGCCGTGGGCCAGGCCACCATCAGGCGCGGGTCATAGGCGCGGCCGCACATGGCGTAGTTGCCCGCGCCGTAGCTGTTGCCCACCACCACCGTAAACTTGGGCACCACCGAGTTGGCCATGGCACTCACCAGCTTGGCCCCGTCCTTGATGATGCCGCCGTGTTCGGCGCGGCTGCCCACCATGAAGCCCGACACGTCCTGCAAAAACACCAGCGGAATGTGTTTCTGGTTGCAGTTCATGATGAACCGCGCCGCCTTGTCGGCCGAGTCGGAATAGATGACGCCGCCCATCTGCATCTCGCCTTTCTTGGTTTTCACCATCGTGCGCTGGTTGGCTACGATGCCCACCGCCCAGCCTTCGATGCGGGCCAAGCCGCAGAGCAACGTCTTGCCGTACAGGGCCTTGTATTCGTCGAATTCGGAATTATCCACTAATCGCCGGATGATTTCGCGCATGTCGTAGGGCTTGGTGCGGTCGGTGGGCAGCAGGCCGTAGATTTCGGTCGGGTCGGCGGCGGGCGGCTGCGGCGCGGCGCGGTCAAAACCGGCTTGCGGAAAGCGGCCCATCTTCTCGAAAATCCGGCGGATGGCCGCGAGGCATTCGTCGTCGTTGGGGTATTTGTTGTCGGTCACGCCCGAAATCTCGCAGTGCGTGGTGGCTCCGCCCAGCGTCTCGTTGTCCACGTCTTCACCCACGGCCGCCTTCACCAAATACGACCCGGCCAAGAAAATGGAGCCGGTGCCTTCGACAATCATCGCCTCGTCCGACATGATGGGCAAGTACGCCCCGCCTGCCACGCAACTGCCCATGATGGCCGCAATCTGCACAATGCCCGTGGCCGACATCTGCGCGTTGTTGCGGAAAATACGTCCGAAGTCGTCCTTGTCGGGAAACACTTCGTCTTGCAGCGGCAGATAAACCCCGGCACTGTCCACCAGATAGACGATGGGAAGACGGTTTTCCATCGCGATTTCTTGGGCACGCAGGTTTTTTTTGGCCGTAATCGGGAACCACGCCCCGGCTTTCACCGTCGCGTCGTTGGCGACGACCACGCACTTGCGTCCGTGAATACGCCCGATGCCCGTGACCACGCCGCCCGCCGGACAACCGCCCTCGGCATCGTACAGGCCTTCGCCTGCAAACAGGCCGATTTCTGTAAAATCACTGTCGGCATCAAGCAGTTTGGCGATACGTTCGCGGGCGGTGAGTTTGCCTTTCTGGTGCTGGTCGGCGATGCGCTTGGGACCGCCGCCGAGTTGGGTTTGCTGTTGTTTTTGGTGTAGCTGGGCCACCAGTTCGCGGTTGGCTTGGGCGTTTTTCTCGAAATCGGGGTGCATGATGGCTTTTCCGGTTGGTTGATGAGGACAGCCGCGAAAAGTGACGGCGGCGTTTGCGGGAAAAATAGGGAAAAACCGCCAGCCGGGAAAACGGCGTTACGTTTATCATTTACCGTTTTGCGTTTGTCTTTTACCGTTTTGGGCGTTTTTTGCCCAAAACGGCAAGCCCCGTCAGGGGGCGACCTGTTTATAGAAATCTTCGGATAACCGCAGCCCGACGTTGTGGTGTCGATCGGGCCGCTCCTACGGAGCTTTGCTTTGTGCCATGGTTTGATTTCCTACAGACAGTTCGCTCCTACGGAGCTGAAAACGGCCGTACGGAGTTCGTTTTGGGCAAAAATTGCCTAAAACGGCCGTGCGTTGCTGTCGGTCAGTTCCAGTCCGCCGGTTCAATCGGCGGGATAGTGAAGCGGAACACGCTGCCCGACCCGACTTGGCTGCTCACCGACAACTCGCCGCCGTGCTGGGACACGAAGTCGCGGCACAGCAGCAGGCCCAGGCCGGTGCCGCGTTCGTTGGCCGTGCCTTGGGTGGAGCGTTGCGTGCCGCTGCGAAACAGGTTGCGCCTTTGCTCTTCGGTCATGCCCACTCCGGTGTCTGCCACGCTGATTGTCAAGCCGTTGGCTGCTTGCATGGCAGAGACGCTAATCATCCCGTTGTCGGTGAACTTGTTGGCATTGGTGACCAAGTTGCGCAAGACGAGCCGCAGCATGTTCACATCGGCTACCAACTCAGTGTCAATCAAAACCTGGTTCACCAACCGGTTGTTCTTGGCATCGGCCGAGTGAATCACCAGCCGGAAGGTTTCTTCCACGACGAGTGACAAGTTGACGCGGCGAAATTCCGGCTTCATGCCGTGCCGCTGCGAAATGGCCCAGTGCAGCAGGTTGTCCATCAGAATCACGGTCGTCTCCACCGATTTCTTGATTTGTCCCGAAAACGACTTCATTTCCTCGAACGACAGGCTTTCCCACATGCCGAGCACGCCTTGCAGGGTGTTCATCGGGCTTTTGAGGTCGTGGGTCAGGATGGACAGCAGCGTGTCTTTCTGCTCGTTCAGTTCCCGCATTTTCTGGTACGCCTGCCGTTTTTCGGTCACGTCGCGGTACGTCCATAAGTGGCCGATATACTTGTCTTCCAGAAAGATGGGCACGTAGTCGCGTTCCAGCACTTGGCCGTGCAGCAGTTCAAGCTCGTCGCCCACGGCAAGGGTGCGTTGCGCCAGCAGCACGCTGATGCGGGCGATGAACCCGTCGGGGTTCTTGAACCAACGTTTGCTTTCCTCGGCCAAGGCGTTGCAGTCCCTGCCCAGCAGTTGGTCGGGGGCGATGGGCAGGTTGAAAATGTCGCAAAATCGCTGGTTTACCAATACCACTTCGCGGTTTTCGTTCTCGACGAGCATTCCCTCTTGGGAGCTGTCAATGATGTGATAAAGCTTTGCCTGGAGGTAGTCGCTCCGTAGCAAGGAGAGCTGGGCGGAAGGCATGTGAATGTTTTTTGAACGGTGCCGGGGAAGGTGTGTTTACGGTTGCTTGCCCAAAAAGGCATGAAAAAGTACACGCAAAATAACGTTACAGACTCAAGTGGTTTCGTCGCTTTCCACCAAAAAGGCACATACGTAAGTAATTTTGCTTCGCGCAAAAAAGGCCGTGTGAGAAGCAGCCAAAAATTGCTTGCTCGGCTATTTCGGAGGGTTCTTTCCAAAAAAGAAAAAGCCGGACATTGCCCGGCTTTCGGTATGAAAATCGCTTTTTTTGGGTTTGACACATGTTGCTTGTGCCTTTTACGTGCGAGACATGCGCGTTACTTTTTCTTCTCTTTGTCTTTCCGCCCGAACACCGAGAAGTGCACGTACCGCTTGGGTCTTTGGCGGAAGTCAACCATGAGGCTGTCGAGGTTGGCCGAGAAGCGGTTGAGGTTGTTGTACAGTGAGTCGTTCTTGGCCAGCTTGCCCAGCGAGCCTTGCCCTTGGTTGATGTCGCCGAGCAGTTTGTTGATGTTGGCGATAGAGGCGTTTGCCTTTTGCACCGTCTCGGCCAGTTGCATTTGGCTCAGCGTGTCACCGGCGGCGTTGAGTTTGGCCATGAGCGGCTTCACGCCCGTCTGGGGGTCGTTCAGGGCGGCCGACATGCTGTTCAGGTTGTTGGCGATGCCCCGGATGGCGGCTTGGTTCTGGGCCAAGATGTTGTCGAGCTTGCCCGACGTGCTTTGCAGGTTTTGCAAGGTGCCGCCCAACGGCTGGCTCAGCTTCTGCATTTGCTTTACCAACGTGTTGATGTTCACCAGCATGGTGTCGAGGTCGCGGACGATGGGCTTTGCCTGCTCGGCCACGATGTCGAGCATGCCCGGCTCGGTGCGGCCGATCAGCGTGTCGCCTTCCGTGAGCAGGCGGGTGCCGTTGCCGACTATCAACTGGATTTCCTTGTCGCCGAGGGCACTGGCACTGGCGAAAATGGCCCGGGTGGAGTCGTTGAGGCGGTATTGCCGCTCAATGTCGAACGTCACCACCACGCGGTTGCCCGATATCAGGGTCAGGTTGGCTACTTTGCCCACCTGCACGCCGTTGATTTTCACGGGATTGGATTTTTTCAGGCCGGAAACGTTGTTGTAAACGGCGTGGTATTCGCGTTGCACGGCCATCAGATCGGTGCCTTTCAGGTACTGGAACCCGAAGTACAGTATCACGCCGGCTACCAACGCCAACAGGCCTACTTTGATTTCTTTGGACAATGACAATGATAAAGCCACTTTCTGGTTGGTTGAAAAGTTACAGGTTGGAAGGTTGCAAAGTTACAGGTTCAAGGTTGCAGGGTTATGGGTTGAAAGGTTGTTTGGCATTCCCGCCGAGTGCGGGATTTTCAATACCGCCAAGCCTGCCACGCAACCGGCGTGGGCGGCATCTTCGGTTTGGGCGATTTTTGCATAGAACGCTGCGATGAGTCAGTTGGTTGGCGTATGTCCTGTATGCTGCAAAAAGTCTGACGTTTGTGTAAGTGTTTTGGGTAAAAAACAGATAAAACCGCATGTCGTAGCCCATTGTAACCATTGGTTGAAAAACTTTATTCTGACCAATGTTTGATTTTATAAGATTTTGATTTTCAGGGTTTTAGACATTTGCAAATACGACAAAATAAGGTTTTTCAAACACTATGTGACTGTTTAGGATTATGGAAACTGTTGCAAAAAACGCCTTGTCATTTCGACCGAAGGGAGAAATCCGGCCTTCGGCACGCGAATGTTCCAAAAATACGCGACACACAGGCCGGATGCCTCCTTCGTCGGCATGACAAACTACACTTTTGCTAAATCTCAATACTATGGTGTTTTGAGCAATTTTTGCCTAAAACGCTTCTTGTCCCGACAAGTCGGGACGCACAGGCTAAAGCATGTGCCACATAAATTCATGATTCTGAATTCACAATTCTGAATTAATCCGCCGTTTCCATGTCTCCTTTGTACGCCTTGAAACCCCGGTAAATAGCCGAGGCGATGTTTTTCTGGCCTTCTTCGGTGCGCAGGTATTTTTCCTCGTCGGCGTTGCTCAAGTAGCCGATCTCGACGAGGGCACTGGGCATGGTCGTTTTCCACAGCACAATGAACCCGGCTTGTTTCACGCCCCGGCTGCGCCGCCCGGCCCGCCGTGCAAACTGCGTCTCGACGTGGCTGGCAAACCGCAGGCTGTTCTCCAAGTACGCACTCTGGTAATTGGCAAACAGGATATGCCCCATCGGGGAGTCGGGGTCGTAGCCGCCGTAGGTTTTCTCGTGGTTGTCTTCCAGCAAAATGGCCGAGTTTTCGCGTTTGGCCACGTCAAGGTTGCCTTCCGACGTGTGCAGGCCCATGGTGTAGGTTTCGGTGCCGTAGATTGATTTCTCCCGATTTGCGTTGCAGTGGATGGAAATGAACAAATCGGCACGATTTCTGTTGGCAATTGCCGCGCGTTCCTGCAACTCAACGAACCGGTCGGTGGTGCGGGTGTAGAACACCTTTACGTCCGGGAAATTTCGCTTGATGTTCTTGCCCAGTTCAAGGGCCACTTTCAGCGCAATCTCTTTCTCTTTCACTTTTTTGCCGATGGCACCGGGGTCTTTGCCTCCGTGCCCGGCATCAATCACCACCGTGCGCAAACGGTACTGGGGACGTTTTTCCGAAGGGGCAAAAGCACACAACGAAACTATACTGCTCAGTGTGAGTATGAGAATAATATTTTTCGCCATGCCTCTGTTTGTTGGGGGGAAAGCCCTAAATTTGTGCAAAAATGCTAATTTTTTGCTAAACGGGAAACACCTACTGCGTTTATGTGGCCGAAGGTTGTGTAGCTGGTGCGTTTGGCTGGGCTGCTCCCTGCTGCTGGCTGCTGCAACCCAGGCCCAAGACCGCCCCGACACGCTACGCAACCGGCCCAAGCCGCCTGATACGCTGCGCATCGGCCTGCGCGACACCACGGCCCAAGGTGCCCAAACCGACACGTCCCGTAACGCCGGACGCGAAATCGAAACCTCGGTGGTTTACAGTGCCCAAGATTCGATTGTGCTGGACGTGAACGGCAAGATAGCCCGCCTCTACGGCAAGGCCAGCATCAAGTACGGCGAAATCGCCTTGGATGCCGAGCAAATCGAAATCAACTGGGACACGGGCATCATGGACGCGCAGGGCGTGAAAGACTCCACGGGCAAGGTCGTCGGCTCGCCGGTGTTTACCGAAGGCGGCCAGAAATACGAGACCGAACGCATCCGCTACAACATCACCACCAAGAAGGCCAGCATTTCGGGCGTGGTCACGCAGCAAGGCGAAGGCTTTGTGCAAGGCACGAAAGTGTTCAAAGACCCCTACGACAACCTCTACATCCGGGGGGCCATCTACACCACCTGCAACCTAAAAGAGCCGCACTTCCACATTGCCGCCCGCAAAATTAAGGTGGTGGGCAACAAGCAAGTGGTGTCCGGGCCGTTCAATTTTTACCTCAACAACATACCGCTGCCGCTGGGGCTGCCGTTCGGCTTTTTTCCGTATTCCTCCGAGAAACGCAAGTCGGGCGTGATTGTGCCCACCTACGGCGAGGAGCCGCAAAACCGGGGCTTTTTCCTGCGGCAAGGCGGCTACTACTGGGCCGTGAACGACAACATGGATCTGAGCTTTCTGGGCGAAGTCTATTCGCGTGGCGGCTGGGGACTGAACGTGCGGTCGGCGTACAGCAAGAAATACGCCTACAACGGTTCGGTTGACGTGCGTTTCAACCGGCAACTGGCCGGCGACGAGGGCTTCCGCTCCCGCACCGACGCGTTTTGGATCAGTTGGTCGCACGCGCCGTTCAGCCGGGGCACGGGGCGGTTCTCGGCCAGCGTCAACGCCGGCTCCACCAACTACAACGCGCGGTTCGCCTTTGCCGGGGCGGGCGTGCAAAACGACATCGCCCGGCGCATTTCGCCCACGTTCAACTCCAACATCTCGTACTCGAACACCGTGCGCGGCCTGCCCATCAACTACAGCCTCACGCTGCGCCACGACATGAACACGGCCACGGGCATCATGAACCTGTCGCTGCCCGAGTTCAACGTCTCGGTTAACCGCCTGTATCCGTTCAAGGGCAAGGGCGGCGGCAGCCGGTATTTCTGGCAAACGCTGAACCTTGCCTACCAACTCGACGGCTTCAACCGCCTCACCAACTCGCCGCAGGCGTTCTCGACGATTGTGCCGGGCTTGGGCCTTCCTATCCTGAACGTGCCGGAAAACCTGGTGGGCGACACGCTGGACTTCAATTTCGCCAACGCCGGGGCCATCTGGCAGCGCGGCGAGCGGGGCTTCCGCCACAGCGTCCCCATCACGATGACCATGAAACTGCTCAAGTACCTGAACCTGAACTATAGTTTTCAGTACCAGGAAACGTGGTCGCCGCAACGGCTCACGTTTTTCAACGAGCAAGGCCAGTTGGTTTCGCCAACTACGCGGTTCAATCCCGGTGACCGCGTGCGGGTTGACACCAGCCGGGGCTTTTACCGGACGTACAATTACTCGGGCGGAGCCAGCCTCACCACCAACATCTACGGCACGTTCTTCGTGCGGCGCGGCCGCGTGGAAGCCATCCGCCACCGCTTGGTGCCCAGTGTCGGCCTTAACTTCCAGCCCAGCTTCGCCCGCGACGCGTTCGGGTTTTACCAAACGGCCTTCGTCCGCGACTCGGCCACGGGCGGCTTGCGCAACATACCCGTGGCGCGGTTTGCCAGCAGCACCGGCGGGCTGCCCAGCACCGCGCGTTCGGGAAGCATCAGCCTTAGCCTGAACAACACGCTGGAGGCCAAAATCCGCGCCAAGAGCGACACGGCCAAGAACAAGTTCGAGAAGGTGAACATCCTGGACAACTTCAGCATTGCCACCAACTACAACCTTGCCGCCGACAGTTTCAACCTGGCACCCATCAACCTGGCGGCTCGCACGCGGCTGCTCAAGAAGATAGACCTGAACTTTACGGGAACCATAGACCCCTACCGCACCATCCAAGTGCAGGCTGTGGGGGCCAACAGCCAGCTTTTGCTTGACCCGACTACCCGGCAGCCGGTGTTGGTGCAACGCCGGGTGAACGAATTCGCTTGGCAGCGCGACAGCCGGTACATTGCAGGCGAGCAACGCGTGCAGCGGGTGTCGGGCGTGGGCATCGGGCAACTCACCAACCTGAACTTTAGCCTCAGCACCAGCCTGAACCCGAAGGCCGAGAAGAAAACCGCCGACAAGGTGGACAAAGACAAGAGCCTCGACGAAAAAGCCAAGCAGCAGATCAAGGCCAACCCGAACCTGTACGTGGACTTTGAAATTCCGTGGAACGCCAACGTGGCTTACAACTTCAACTACATCCGCAACGGCTTCACCCCGGCGCGGGTGGTGCAAACGTTGACGTTCAACGGGGAGGTGAAAATCACCGAGAAGTGGCGGTTCGGGGTTACGTCGGGCTATGATTTCGAGCGGCGCAACATCGTGAACACCACGCAAATCAACATCTTCCGCGACTTGCACTGCTGGCAGATGACCGCCAACTGGTCGCCGTTCGGGGTGTTCCAGTTCTACTCGGTTGACATTCAGGTCAAGGCCGCCATGCTCCGCGACCTGAAGGTGGGGCGCCGCCGCAGCTTCTACGACCGCAGCTTTACGCAGTGACGGCGGAAAGGCGTTTTAAGCAAAAATCGCCCAAAACGCCCCGTAGCACATGCTTCAGCCTGTGCGTCACGCCTAAGCGTGACTTCCCCACAAGGAAGGTGCTGCGATTTCTTGTGATGTTTCTTTCTTCAGACCTCAAAAATCCTCTCGGATTTTGCACAGGCTAAAGCATGTGCTACGGGGCGTTTTAGGCGATTTTTGCCTAAAACGCCTGTTTGCTTTTCGGTGGGCATAAAACTTTGTGCATCAGCCTTTTAGGGCGGTGCATTCACAGCCTTGCAATTCTTTTCTCGTTTTTGCCGCAGCATCCCGCTCATTTTTGGAGGCACGTCTTTTTGCCTGTCTTGTGGGTATTTGTCGGTCTAAACCTAAACTTTTGCCCTATGTTCTACCACGATAAGAAACTCCAGTACGCCGTGCGGGTCGAAAAGCCCAATCCGCTGTTTGCCAGAATGTTGCAACAGGCCATTGGCGGCAACGAAGGCGAAATACGCGTTTGTCTCCAGTACCTGTTCCAAGCGTGGAACGCACGGGGGCCGGTGAAGTACCGCGACATGCTGCTTGAGACAGGCACCGAGGAGATTGCCCACATTGAAATGCTGGTGACGGCGGTGGCGATGAACTTGGAAACGGCCTCGAACGAACTCAAAGACCAAGTGGCGCGCGAAAGTCCGCTGGTGGGCGCGGCAATGGGCGGCATGGACGTACGCCACCTGTTGTCTGGCGGCATGGGGGCCATGGCCGCCGATGCCAACGGGGTGCCGTTCAACGGCTCGTGGGTGATCAGCAGCGGCAACCTTGCCGCCGACATGCACGCCAACGTGATGGCCGAGTCAACGGGACGGCTGCTGGCCACGCGGCTCTGGGAAATGACCGACGACCCCGGCATGAAAGACATGCTCGCCTTCCTGATTGCCCGCGACACCATGCACCAAAACCAGTGGATGGCTGTGCTGGAAGACCTCGGCGGCCCCACTTCCGTGCATCCCATCCCGAACAGTTTTCCGCAGACGCAGGAAAAACAAGAGTTTTCCTACTCGTTCATCTCAACCAACATCGCCGACGGGGCTTCGCAACAAGGCCAGCGGTGGTCGTCGGGCCGTTCGGTTGACGGCAAGGGCGAATTCGTTTTCCAGAAGGCACAACCTTACGGCCAAGAGCCGAAACTCGCCCCGCCCGCTCCGGAGGGACATTCCCAAACGGAAGAAATGGGAGGCGCGACCGGCACCAAAAGCAAAATCACGGAAATCATTGACGAAGTGAAAGCCAAGCTTTGAGCGGCTCTTGGCAACCCGGTTGCAGGAGGCAGGCGTTTTGGGCGTTTTCCGCCCAAAACGCCTGCCACTGCCTCTACCAGTTGCTACGCAACATGCTGTACATCACCACGTTTACAAAAGCCTGGTGCGTGCGGTAGTAATCGCGCAAGGTGCCTTCCTCGGTAAAACCCAGCCGTTCCGGCACGGCACGGCTGCGGTGGTTTTTCTCTGCCACCAGAATCTCGATGCGGTTCAGTTTCAGTTCGTCAAAGGCATAGTTGAGCATTTGGCGGCAAGCCCGCGTGATGATGCCCTTCGACTGGTGGCTCCGCGACAGCCAGTAGCCGATTTCCGCCCTCAGATGCGATGTCTGGATGTTGTTCAGCCCGATGCAGCCCACAATCTGGCCTTCGCACCAAATGGCGGCCACCACCGATTCGCCGCGCCGGTGCTGTTCCAGCGAATCCTCAATGAAAGCCCGCGAGTCGTCGGCGGTGAGGGTGTTGTCAACCCACGGCAGCCACTGGCGCAGAAAAGCCCGGTTTTCGTGGATGGTCTTGAACAATTGCCCGGCATCTTCCGGTTGCAGGAGCCGCAACTGGAACGGTACGGAACGGGTTCGGTTGAAAATCATGGTGCCGGAAAGTTTCACGGGTGAAAATACGCAAAAAGAAGCGAGAGTCAAAACAAGCCCCACCCAGGGGAGGGAGAAAAGCAAGCAGTGGCAGTAAGCAGGCGGCAGTGGCGTTTTAGAGACTGTTTGAGATTGTTCAAAGTTAACCGTTTTGGGCAAAAATTGCCCAAAACGCCACTGCCGCCTGCCTACTGCCACCGCTTGCTTTTTCTCCTCCCCCTGCAACGCCATCCGCCAGCAGCAACTGGCGCAGGCGTTCCTTTTTTGCGGGCCACGCGGCGTAGGCAAAACCACCTGCGCCCGGATTCTCGCCAAGACCATCAACTGCCAGAACCTGACCCCCGAAACCGAAGCCTGCAACCAGTGCGACTCGTGCCGGAGTTTCAACGCCAACGCGTCGTTCAATGTGCATGAGCTGGACGCGGCTTCCAACAACTCCGTTGACGACATCCGCAAC
>JALOMD010000061.1 GCA_025455595.1 Cytophagales bacterium
AACGCCGCCGACAACGAACGCGCCGTGTCCCTGCTCGGCGGCAAAGCCCACATGGTCACCGCCGATCTGAACCAGCCCCAAGCCTGCGCCGATGCCGTGCAAGAAACGCAACGCGCCTTTGGTCGCATTGACGGATTGGTGAACAACGCGGGCGTGAACGACGGTGTGAACCTCGAAAACGGCGGCTACGAGGCGTTTGTGGCATCGCTGCACAAAAACCTGATTCACTACTACCTGATGGCCCACCACGCCCTGCCCGCCCTGAAGCAGTCGAAAGGAGCCATTGTGAACATCGGCTCCAAGACGGCCGAGACCGGACAAGGCGGCACCTCGGCTTACGCGGCGGCCAACGGGGGCCGCAACGCCCTCACCCGCGAGTGGGCCGTGGAACTGCTCAAATACGGCATCCGCGTCAACGCCGTCATCGTGGCCGAATGCATGACACCGATGTACGAGTCGTGGATCAAGACCTTGGCCAACCCGGAGGAGAAACTCGCCGAAATCACCCGCCGCATTCCGCTGGAGCAGCGCATGACCACCTCGGAGGAAATCGCCAACACGGTGGCCTTCCTGCTCTCCGACCGTTCGAGCCACACGACCGGCCAACTCATTCACGTGGACGGCGGTTATGTGCATTTGGACAGGGCGTTGTAAGGAAAAGTCGTTAGTCTTGGGTCTTGAGTCTTGAGTGGGAAGGATGACTTGGGTGCTTGGATTTCGACGGTTTTGCAGGCCGCCTTTTTCTGCAAAAGAAGGTTGAGCCGAATATGAAATACCAACGGCAGGCGTTTTGGGCAAAAATTGGTCAAAACGGTTGTAGGAGCTGGCGCAAGCGTCCGCTTGTGCCTTTTTGTTGACCAGCGTCCGCTGGTCGGGAGCCAGCGGCTCGCAAAAGACGAGACCATTCCGAGACGCAACTTGAGCAAAGAACCAACCTAATGCGTTTTGGGCGATTTTTACTAAAAACGCCTGTTGTCGTTTTAGGCTTCTATTGGCATCCGTTTCGGCAAACCTTACGGTTTGCGACCAGCGGACGCTGGTCAACAAAAAGGCACAAGCGGACGCTTGCGCCAGCAATGGGGGGGCACGCCTCGGCGTGATGCCAGCAATGTGTTTTGGGCGTTTTTTGCTTAAAACGCCATCCGACTGTAGGGGCGGGGCTTTCCCCCGCCCGGTGTCCGCGTCGACCGTTCGGATTTTCACGTGGCGTTCGGATGGGAACGTCCGGGCGGGGGCAAGCCCCGCCCCTACAAATCCTGTTTTTCCTGCCAATCCTGTAAATCCTGATTTGACCGTTTTTTGCCTAAAACACACTAACGACTGACCACTTACGACTTACCACTTATTTTCCCCATGAACTCCCGTCGCGACTTCTTGAAAACGACCACCTTGTCGGCGGCCGGAATGCTCTTGGCCGAGCCGCTGGTGGCCGCCGCGTTACGTCGCCAAAGCCCGCAGGCGGCGGAGAACGCTTTGCGCTTCCGGCAAATCCACCTCGATTTCCACACCAGCGAACTCATCGAAGACATCGCCACGCAGTTCGACCCGGACGAGTTTGCCAAGACGTTGAAAAAAGCCTCCGTCAACTCGGTCACTTGCTTCGCCCGGTGCCACCACGGGCTGATTTACCACGATACCAAGAAGTTTCCCGAACGCCGCCACCCGTTCCTGAAACGAAACCTGCTCAAAGAGCAAATCGAGGCGTGCCGAAAACAGAACATCCGCGTGCCGGTCTATGTGACCGTGCAGTGGGACTACTACACCGCCCAGCGGCGGCCCGAATGGCTCATGCGCGACGAGTTCGGCAAGCCGTTCACGTCGCAGCAAAGCACCTTCGCCGCCGGTTTCTACGACCACTTGGACATCGAATCGCCGTACCGCGACTTTTTGAAAGACTACATCACCGAACTGTTCGAGCAAGTGCCCGTGGACGGCCTGTTTCTGGACATCCACCACGTCTATGCCAACGCCACGCCTGCCAGCATCGCCGCCGTGGGCAAGAAAGGCATGGACGCAGCCAATCCGAAGCACCGCTTGGCGCACTATACGCAGGTGATGCAGGAGTACAAAGAGGAAATGGCCGCCTTGGTGCGCAAAATCGACAAGCAAGCGGGCCTGTTTTTCAACGGTGGACACATCGGGCCGTCCATCCGGCCGTCCATCGGCACCTACAGTCATTTGGAACTCGAATCGCTCCCTTCGGGCGGGTGGGGGTACTTGCATTTCCCGCTCACGTCGCGCTACGCCCGCACCTTGGGCAAGGAGACGATGGGCATGACGGGCAAGTTCCACACCTCTTGGGGCGACTTCCATTCGCTGAAAAACCAAGCCGCCTTGGAACTCGAATGCTTCACCATGCTGGCCCTCAACGCCAAATGCTCGGTGGGCGACCAACTGCACCCGCGCGGCCGCCTTGATGCCGCCACCTACGACCTCATCGGGGCGGTCTATGAGCAAGTGGCCCGCAAAGAGCCGTGGTGCGAAGGAGCCGTGGCCCGCACCGACATTGGTGTGTTCAGTGCCGAGGAATTTGCCGAAGGTTCACGCACGCCCGAAGCCATGCTCGGCGTGGTGCGGATGCTGCAAGAAGGCCGCCACCAGTTCGATGTCGTGGATTCGCAGTCGGACGTGTCGGGTTACAAAGTGCTGGTGTTGCCCGATGCCATTCCGGTCAACGACGCATTGCGGCAAAAACTCAGTGCGTTCGTTACCGAAGGCGGCTCGCTGCTGGTAAGCCACCAGTCGGGTTTGGGGCCGGACAAGCAGGCGTTCAACTTGCCCGAACTGGGCGTGCAGTTCGTCGGCGAGGCTCCGTACAGTCCCGATTTCATCGTAACCAACGGCGGCGCGATTGGCAAAAATTTGCCCAAAACGGAACTGGTCATGTACTTGAAAGGCGCGGAGGTGAAACCGACCGGAGCCACGGTGCTGGCGCAGGCAAACGTGCCGTATTTCAACCGGACGTGGGAGCATTTCAACTCGCACCGGCACACGCCCTCGGCGGGAAAAGTGGGCTACCCGGCGGTGACGCAAAACGGCCGGGTGGTCTATTTCATGCACCCGGTTTTCACGCAATACGCCCGCAACGCGCCGCGTTGGTGCAAACAACTGGTGCTGAACGCATTGGACATTCTGCTGCCCGACCCGCTGGTGCGCACGCCCGGTGCGCCTTCGACATTGGTGGCAACGCTGAACGAACAGAAACTACGCAACCGACAAGTGCTGCACCTGCTCAACTATGTTCCCGAACGGCGCGGCACCGATTTTGACACGGTGGAAGACGTGCCGCTGCTGCAAAACGTGCAAGTGTCGGTACGGATGGCCCGCCCGCAAACCGTGACGCTGGCCCCCGAAAACAAGCCGCTCCGTTTCAGCTACGCCAACGGCCGCGTCGAAACGACCGTCCCCGAACTGCGCGGGCATCAGATGGTGGTGTTTGGGTTTTGAGGTTCTTCTGTAATTGTACAGAGTAACACGCCCCAAACGAGCCTTGTTTTCCACGACTAATCGGCTTATTTTTGTAAAACAACAAAAGACTTACGACAATGACGGTCAAAACACATACCCGAACAAAGGGAAAGCGAAAGGTTAACCTTTCGCTTGATTTCGCCCAAAAATTGCTGGACAACAAGAATGCGTTTATTGAGCAAGCGGAAAACATGGATGTGGAGCTTGTAAAGGAAAAACTCAAAGAACTTGGCAAGACCGTATAACTTCATCGAAACCGGGGATCGGTTTTATTTTAGCACGGATTCGCAGATTATCTACTATGCCGTTTTTACCAAAGGCGAGGGGTTGTACGACGAACCTCATCCGCTCAACGAACTCACATACTACTTTTCTTTTGCGCCTATAGGCCGTGTCGATGACCGTCTCGGCACTGACTACAGAATAAGAGCGACAATCATTTCTATTATCGAGCATTATTTGAAGAACAACCCCGAAAAGGTTGTTTTTTACGTTTGTAGCAACCAAAAATACGCAGACTACTCTCGGTTCAGGCTTTTCACCCGTTGGAAGAAATACGGAGCAACCAATCGCTTTGAACATATAAGCAAAGAGATAACCGTAACCACAGTCGGCGTGAAGACAGACGCAATGTTCGTCGGCATGATTCTGAACAGAGATAGCCCGTATTTTGACGAACTCATACCTGCCTTCCACGACCGAATCGATTTCTTGTCGCTCAAGTGGTCTGTATAACAGGCAGAAGTATCTGTCACCATTCTGTGTTTTGGGTAAAAATTCACAAAAACGCCCATGTAGCAAAACAAAAAAAGCCCCGGCTCACAGAACCGGGGCTTTTTGGATTTTAACCTTAAACCTAACCTTTATGAACACAAGAGCAAGTATCGTTCCAAGTGTCAATCACGGACACTAAGGTCGTGCTTCGTTTTCGCAAAAGCCATGCCGAAAACGCCCAAAACATACGTGCGTGCCAAACGTATTCGTTTAACGTTCAACGTTTATCGTTTTACGTTTGTCGTTTTAGCCGTTTTTTGCCCAAAACGATAAACGTTGAACGATAAACGTTAAATGTCTATCGGCACCACTTGGCGTTGGTCACGGTTGCGCATCTTGGGGGGGATGGCCGACAGAATCTCATCCTTCATCGTCTCGACCAGCCGACGTTTCACGTAGTTTCGGTGCGTCACCAAGCTCACCTCGCGTACCGGGGCCGGCTCGGCGAAGTATCGCACCAAACTCATTTTGTCTTCCGGCAAGTCATGCAGCGACAACTCGGGCAGGATGGTGATGCCGTCGTTCAGTTCCACCATTTTGCGCAGTGTCTCTATGCTGCCTGCCTCGTATTCGCAATTGAGGCTGCGCGGGCTGCGGGCACGCAACTCGCACAAGTTCATGATCTGCGACCTCATGCAGTGGCCTTCTTCCAGCAGCCACAGGCGGCTTACGTCAATGTCGGCGGCGAGCACGTAGTTTTTTTGCGCCAAACCGTTGGCCTGCGCCAGATAAACGACCAGTTCCTCGTAAAACAACACATGCTCGTGCAAGTGGTTGTCGTTGAGCGGAGTCACCAGCAAGCCTGCGTCGAGTTGGTTGTTCTTGAGCTTTTCCACAATGGTTTCGGTGGTGTGTTCGCTGATTTTCAGCCGCAGTTCGGGATGCTTGCGGAGCAACGGCTGCAAGAACAGCGGCAGCAGGTAAGGAGCCAGTGTCGGGATGATGCCCAGCCGCAATTCGCCCGTAATTGCGTCGCGTTGGTGCTGTACGATTTCGCGGATGCGCTGGGTTTCGCGCAGCACGTTGCGGGCTTGTGCAATCACGGCTTCGCCCACGGGCGTAGGCGTGACGGGCTGGCGACTGCGGTCGAAGAGCCGCACACCGAGTTCGTCTTCCAGTTTCTGGATTTGCATGCTCAATGTCGGTTGGGTGACGAAGCAATGCTCGGCCGCCAGCGAGAAATGCCGGTACGTATCCACGGCGACAATGTATTCGAGCTGGGTGGTGGTCATGGGTAAGTGGTAAGTGGTAAGTTGGTTTGTGCATGAAGTGTCGTTTTCTTTCTTCTTTGCATTCTTTGCGTGCAACCTTGCGGCCTGTGCGTGAAATTGTTTCTTGCAAAGAACGCAAAGATTTTCGCAAAGAGAAGAAGGCGTTCACTTCAATGCGACAATGAAAACAGTCTCAGGTTTCTGTATTCGAAGCGTTTTGAGTGATTTTTGCCTAAAACGCTTCGGGTTCGGCTGTGTTGAGTATCAGTGTATTTGCTTTTTTACAGAGAACCGCTGAAAAAGATGTTCGGAATTTCAGGATTTTCAACCCAAGGCTGAACACTTGTAGCCAATTGCGTACAAAGAAAAAGCCCGTGTTTATGCAACACGGGCTTTTTCGTCTGTTCTTAAAGTACCGAGTAATCAAGCAAATTGAGAATAGTACTGTGTTTGCGGGAAATTGTCTGTTCAATACAGACAATTTCACATCGTCTTTTGTTATTTTTTGCCTTTTGCGGCCGGTTTTGCAGCTTCTTTTTTAGGAGCGGCGGCCTTCTTGGCAGGAGCAGCTTTCTTGGCGGCTGGTGCTTTGGTTACTGTAGCGGCTGCGTCTGTTACAGTAGCAACGGTTTTCTTGGGAGCAGCGGCTTTTTTAGGAGCAGCGGCCTCTTTCTTCGGAGCCGCTTTCTTGGCAGGTTTCTCTGCTTCGGGCTGGGCTGCTTTGGCAATGTCGTCAATCAATTTCTGTGTAATCTGCTTGTTTGTCTTTTGGCTTGATTTCAGGAAATCGACTGTTTCGGAAGCTACTTCAAACAGACCCACGGGGTTGCCGTCGGCACGGTAGCTGTTGATCAAAAACTTAAGCTTGTCTGTCATGGACTGAAACTCCGGTTTGCCGAGCTTGGTAAGCTTCTCATAGGCAGCCTCCAGAGCTTTGTCGAGTTTTTGGGCGTTTGCACTCATGTCTGGGTTGGTTTAGGGTGAATGATGAATAAAGTTATATACTGTAATTCGTAATTTTTTGAGACTGAAACGTTTTACTCGGAACCTGCACGCAAAATTACAAAAACAAAATCCACACGAAAAAGTGTTTTATTGGATTTTTCTCACATCTTAGCACTTATCAATGAAAAGTTAGCAGCTTTTTTTGACCAAAGCCAATACCAAAGGGTTTTGCTTGTAAAAAACGTGTCCCTTTTGCCTTTGGCGAACGCTTGAAAAGCCAATCTTGCACAAAAACCGTACCCATGGAAACTGCATCCGGCCGTTTGCGGAAGTGCAGAAAGCAAGATGTTTCGACGGCGTTCGCAGACTACCTGTACGCCGCAGACTTTTGCCAAAACTGCCAAGCGGTTGACACGAAGAGAGCCGTCACAGAAGCGTACAAAACACAAAACGCAAGCATTCCTTTGTTTACCAGACTTGCCCCTTCCTGTGCGGTCAGGTGACGTTGACTGTATTTGATATAAGCGTAGGAGAGGTAAATGAAGAATACAATCATGAACAATGAAGCACACGCCATGATAACCCTGAAGACAATAACAGCCAGTTTGTGTTTTAGGCAAAAAACGGCCAAAACGAACAGCGCGTATCTCAGTATTGAAAAAAGGAAGAAAAAGAACAGAATCCCTGAGAGCGGGTCGATGACAAAATAAGTGTCGTGCAACTGAATGTCTATTGTCCCTGCACTGAAGCCGTTCAACAAACCGACTATCAGAACCGACACAATCAGGGAAACGCCCAGCCACAAAAGTTCTGTTTTCAGTCTCATTTGTACAGTGAAAAACAAGTTTTTACAATCAAAAGACGGCTTCGGCGATAGAACTGTCAGCGGATGGTGCGACATTTTCGGAAGCAATTTCTTCGTCGGGCGTTTTAGGCAAAAATTGCCCAAAACGCCCCCTTAACAATCAGCCATTCATTCATCAATTCACTCATTCAAAATTGATTTATATCGGCCCGGTCACTTTGCTCAGTGTCGAAACGCCGCTTTCATTGAACGCCTCAATGGCGAAGTAGTACTGCACACCAACAGTTAAGGCCCGCAGTTCCAGCGTGTTCGGTTCGTCGTGCCAGATTTGGTAGGTTTGGTACAGCTTGTCGGGCGCAATGCCCCAGCGGATGTTGTAGCCCACCGCACCGGGCACCTTGTCCCACGCGATGAACGCATTGCGCGTGTCGGTGTCACGGCGGGCGGTGAGCTTGGCGGGCGTTTTGGGCGTTTTTCCCGGAATTTTGCCGAAAACGCGCAAATCACTGACGGCCAGGTTGGGGGCACGCACGTAGCCGTGTTCGTAGCGGATGTAACGTGCCTGCACCGGCTGGGGCAACTCCACGTAGGCGCAGGGCCGGTCGCGGCGCGGGCCTTGCGTCAGGTCGGCGACGGTCTGCCAGCTTTTGCCGTCTTGCGAGGCCAGCAGTTTGAAAGTCGTGTACGTCTTGGCCGGGTCGTTCTCAAAAATGTCCGATTTGTAGTCGGTGAAGTTCACCTGCACGGCTCGCACCTCGCCGGTTTTCTGCAAGTCAACCGTGAGCCACTCGCCGGGCTTGTTTTGGCGGGCCACCCAAAAGGTGCGCGGGTTTTCGTCGGTCGCTTTGGCCGCCGCCATCGTGTCGAGCGTGGACGAGGCCGTGCAAGGCTTGCGGTAGGACAGGAGCATCCAGCCTGTGAAAAGTTCGTCTTTATTCTCCCATTTTTTGGTCGGCAAATAGTGCGGAAAATCGCCGAAACGCGTGTTGGCGAATAGCTGGTTGTCTTTGTCGAAACCGGTGGGAAACATGGCGATGCGCCGCTCGAAATTCCAGTTCACGGCAATCCACGGCGTGCCGGTGTTCCAGTAATTCCCGTAATTGTCTTGGAAAGTGTTGCCGTGGCCCGCGCCGTTCATGAAGCCGCCCGGCTTGTAGGAAATCGGGTTGTACGGCGCGTAGGCGAACGGGCCGAGCGGATGGTCGCCCACGTAGGTGCCGTTTGCATAGACGTTGTATTCGGTGCCCGGTGCGCCGTATTGCAGGAAATACTTGCCCCGGTGCTTGGTCATCCACGCGCCTTCGGTAAACGGCCGGATGGTGTCGCGGTGGTTGCGGCCGAAGCGTTCCCAGCCGTGGTTTTTCGGGTCGAGGTAAATCAGGCCGATGTAGTTGTTTTTCTCTTTGTAGGTCAGGTTGCGGCTCTTGTCGAGTTCGGCTCCGAACAGCGGATAAGTGTTCGACGAACCCCAGTACATGTACCACTTGTCAAGTTCCTCGTCATAGAACAGGGCCGGGTCCCACGGGCCGATGTACTGCGGCAGGCGCGGCAGCCAGCGGTTGTAGAACGTGAGCTTGCCGCCCTTGGGGTCGGAGACAACGAAAATGGGCCGCTGCTCGAAGGTGGACTGGAACAAATACAACGTGTCGCGCACCGACAGGGCCGCCGGGGCGCACATGTCTTCCATCGGCCATTTGTCGGGCACCACGTATGTCCAATTCACCAAATTCTTGGAGTGCCACCAGCCGCCGGAAATGGTCACGAACAGGTAATATTCGCCCTTGTGGTTGATGATGACCGGGTCGGCCCCCGAACGGTACGAAATTCGTTCGTTCAGTTGCTCGAAATTGTACTTGTAGTCAATGTCCATCGGGTTGCAGTACGTGCGTTGCTGGGCGGCGGCAGGGGCGGCCCACAGACTGCACGCGAGGACAAACAATTGGAAAGCTTTCATTTTTGAG
>JALOMD010000727.1 GCA_025455595.1 Cytophagales bacterium
GCGCAACTGCTGCCCCTGCTCGACTACGTGGACATGGACGGTGCCCTGCTCCTCAGCCGCGACATCGCCACCGGCGTGACCATTGACTACGGCCGCGTACAATATGCCATCACCAACGGAACCGGAGCGGAGTTAATTAAGAATTCAGAATTCAGAATTTAGAATTACAGGGAGCCGTGTTTTTGACAGGCGTTTTAAGCAAAAAACGCCCAAAACGCCTGTCAGATTATCGCAACTGCAAGATGTAGGAATACGAATCACAAGACAAAGTGCTCGCGTATTCCCCTCCTATTGTAGGAGGGGTGGCCGGAGGCCGGGGTGGTAGTCGCGTTCGGAGGGTGAGTGGGGTTGCATTTACAGATTCAGATTTTGCGGCTCGGCTCATCGTCTGGGCGTTTCTACCACCCCCAGCCCCTCCCACGCCGGGTCGTGGCCTTCGGCTCGCGTGGCTATCATCAGCCCGTCCCGATTCGAATGACAGAAACTTTGATTGAAACGGAAATCGTTTTAGGAAAATTTTGCCTAAAACGCTGTCTTTTACAGAAATCTCACAGATATTCTAATATGGCGGCTTGTGCCGTATCCACCGCATCATGACATTAATCGTTGACGAATTGCCGGGCCGAACTGTTCGCGTTGAAAACGAAACGTTCTTGTATTTCAGCGGGACTTCGTATTTGGGCGTGGGGCGCAATCCGGTGTTCGGCAGGCATTTGCGGGAAGGCATCAGACGTTACGGCACCAATTTTTCCGGCTCGCGCATCGGCAACCTGCAATTGGGCGTGTACACAGAAGCCGAACAGCGACTCGCTGCTTTCACCGGGGCCGAAACAGCCCTTACGTTTTCGTCGGGTTTTTTGGTCGGACAGGCGTTAATTCGCCAGTTGCCGACAGACGCGGCTTGGTTTTTCGCGCCGCGCACGCACCCGGCCCTATGGCGCAACGAACAAGACAACACCGACGGCGATTTTACCGATTGGACACAGCAATTGCCCGCAAAAATCGCCCGAACGGATGCGCAAACCGTGGTTTTGCTCGCCAACTCCTTGGATCCGCTCTATGCTGAGCCGTATTGTTTCGATTGGGCGGCACAACTACCTGCCGATAGACATTATGTCCTCGTCGTGGACGACTCGCACGGGCTGGGCATCATCGGTGCAAACGGCGGTGGTGTTTTTGCGCAGCTGCCTGTTTTGCCGCACGTTGAGACGGTGGTGACCAGTTCCTTGGGGAAAGCCTTGGGGCTGCCGGGTGGCGTGGTGCTGGGTCGCGCCGAACGGGTGGAACGGCTGCGGCATTCGCCGTTTTTTACGGCCGGTTCGCCCATGTCTCCGGCGCATTTGTACGCCTATCTGCAGTCGGCGGAATTGTACGAAAACCTGCGAAAACGGCTGACGAAAAACGTGTCGTTTTTTCGGAAACAGGCTCCGGCGCATCTCTTCCGTTCGTTTGATAGCTATCCGGTTTTCTATACGGCGGATGACGGTCTGTACAAACGTCTGTACAAACAGAAAATCCTCATTTCCAGTTTTCCGTATCCGTCGCCTCTTCATCCACACATCACGCGGGTGGTCGTCAGTGCGTTGCACACGGCTAAAGACATCAGTAAATTACTGTCAGAGGTTGTTTAAAATCCGGTTTCGCAGGACGTCCCGACTTGTCGGGATTGCCTAAAACGCCCGTCTGTCGTCTTGGCGTTCGGCGGATTCCGGTCAGACGCACCGCATGACTGTTTAAGATTTTCCGTTTTGGTCATTTTTTGCCCAAAACGCACCGACTGTAGGGGCGGGGCTTGCCCCAGCCCTGTCCGGCACAGGCTCGCATTGACCTTGGCCGAGCCTGCACGACAGAGGGCGGGGGCAAGCCCCGCCCCTACGGTTCGGAACCAAAAGCCGAAATGGTAAACAGTCTCAGCGTGCAGACCTGCGTGTTCACGGCGTTTTGGCCGATCCCGACAAGTCGGGACGCTTCAGTAGAACAAAATTTTAAACAACCTCTCAGGATTGTGATTTGGCAGTAGTTTCTATTGTTTTTCGGCTCCATAGGAGCCTGCCGTCTGTAGAAACAGAAACAGGTTCAAACAAAAGCTCCGTAGGCGCGGCCCTGACGTTGTGTTGTCAATCGGGCCGCTCCTACGGAGCTTTTCGCCATCGCTATTCGTGTTTTCTACAGACAGGTCGTCCCTACGGGACTTTGCGTTTTGGGCAAAATTTGCCCAAAACGCACTATGGACTGCACTTGTTGCCGACAGAAGATTACTGTAATTTACTGTAGAATCACAGAACTACGATTTTCGCAGTCGGCGGCGGCGCATTTCGCGGCGGACGAGCCGGAACTCACGGCTGCTTTGCCCGGCAATGGAAGTGTTTTCGGCCGTAGGGAACGTATTTGGCCACGTTGTAGCCTGCGTGGGCGAGGTTGTACGAAAGGTTGTCGCTCATGCCGTAGAGCTGCGCAAAATACACCAGCGGATCGTTGTGGCTGATGCCCGCCTTGTGCATCAGTTCCAGCAGGTAATAAGTGCTTTGTTCGTTGTGTGTGCCTGCGCAAAAGGCGATTTTGGGGTACTGATCCATGCAAAACCGCAGCGCGTCGTCAAAGTCGCGGTCGGTGGAGGGCTTGTTGGGCTGGATGGGGTTGGGCCGTTCGTTGGCGGCGGCTTCGCGGGCCTCTTTTTCCATGTACGCGCCACGCACCAGCTTGGCACCGAGCAAATAGCCTTTGGCCTGCGCCTCGCGTTGCGCCTCTTTGAGTTTGCCGAGCATATCCCAGCGGTAGAGCTGGTAGGTGTTATAGACAATGGCCCGCTGCCGGTTGAACTTTTCCATCATCTCGTAGGTCAGCGCATCAATCGTGTCCTGAATCCACGTTTCCTCGGCATCAATGAAAATACGCACGTTTTGCTCGTAGGCGCGGCGGCAGATGCGTTCCACTCGCTCACGTACGTGCTCGTAGTCGCGTTTTTCCGATTCGGTGAGCGGCCCGTCTTTTTGCACTTTTTCGAGCAGTGCGGTTGAAGCCAGCCCGGTCACTTTGAACACTGAAAACGGAATGGCCGGATTGCCCGCCGCCTTGTCAATGGTGCGGATGATTTCGGCGGTGGTGGCCTCGAAGCCGTCGTCGTTTTTGGCACCCTCCACTGAGTAGTCCAAGATGGTGCCGATGCGATATTGCCACAGTTTTTGGATGGTCGGCTCGCAGTCGGCGATGGTTTCGCCGCCGCAGAAATGCGCAAAAACGGTGTTCTTGACCACGCTTTTGACAAACGGA
>JALOMD010000062.1 GCA_025455595.1 Cytophagales bacterium
AAGCACTTACTGATTATCAGATACATGCTCTTTGCCTTTGCCAAGAACCAACTTATCAATTGCAATTCATTCTCGCTGTTGTCCAGCAATCGGGCGGGCTTTTGACCCAGACGCATGTGTTTCCAAACGCTTCCTGTTACAGACCGCCGATGTTGCTTTCCGTTTTGACCAAAAAATGCCCAAAACGCCACGAGACCAAGCCGCCCAGCGGGCGTTTCGGGCAAAAAATGGCTAAAACGGCCTTTGGAAAGTCTTTCTGTCACAAGTTTTAAATTTGGGAACAATTTTTGCTGCAAAGCCGTTTCCTTAGTTACACCCACCTGAATTATCTCCAAACTTAAACATACAAGGTCTTGACAACCAATCGTTTGAACAATCGAATCAGTTTTGCCTCCACGCGGCAATTGGTAGATTATCCGGATTTTCTGGAAATCCAATTGCAATCGTTCCAAGACTTTTTTCAGATTGAAACCGCGCCTGAGAAAAGAGTCCAAGAGGGGCTTTACAAGGTCTTCATGGAGAACTTTCCAATTACGGACTCGCGGGAGAATTTTAAGCTTGAATTCATAGACTTTACCATTGACCCGCCCAAGTACTCGGTGGATGAGTGCATTGACCGTGGGTTGACTTACTCGGTGCCGCTGAAAGCCAAGTTGCGGCTTTCGTGCAGCGACCCCGACAACGAGGATTTCGAGACTATTGAGCAGGAAGTGTTTTTGGGCAACGTGCCCTACATGACCGAACGTGGCTCGTTTGTCATCAACGGTGCGGAACGCGTCATCGTTTCGCAGTTGCACCGTTCGCCGGGCGTGTTCTTCTCCATGAGCAAGCACACCAACGGCACCAAGCTCTACTCGGCGCGTATCATTCCGTTCAAAGGTTCTTGGATTGAGTTTTCGACGGACGTGAACAACGTCATGTACGCTTACATTGACCGGAAGAAGAAATTCCCGGTTACTACCCTGCTGCGGGCCATTGGCTTCGGCTCGGATAAGGAGATTTTGGACCTGTTCGGTTTGTCGGAAGAGATTCCGGTGAACAAGACCAATCTGAAAAAGATGATGGGTCGCAAACTGGCCGCCCGGGTGCTGCGCACGTGGACGGAAGATTTCGTGGACGAGGATACGGGCGAGGTGGTTTCGATTGATCGGAACGAAGTGCTGCTGGAACGCGACCATGTGATTCGCGAGGAAGACTTGGACGTGATTTCGGACTCGGAATCGAAAGTGGTGATTGTACACCGCGAAGATGTGAATGTAGCCGACTACAGCATCATCTACAACACGTTGCAGAAAGACAACTCGAACTCTGAGAAAGAGGCAGTCGAGCAGATATACCGCCAGTTGCGCAACACCGAAGCCCCCGACGAGCAAACCGCCCGCGAAGTGATCCACAGCTTGTTCTTCAGTGACAAGCGTTACGATTTGGGCGAGGTGGGCCGCTACCGGATCAATAAGAAACTGAATTTGGAAATCACTTCCGAAACCCGCGTACTCACGACCGAAGACATTGTTTCGATTGTGAAGTACCTCATCGGTTTGATCAACTCCAAGGCATTGGTGGACGACATTGACCACCTTAGCAACCGCCGCGTACGCACTGTGGGCGAGCAACTCTACGCCCAGTTCGGCGTGGGCTTGGCCCGGATGGCCCGTACCATCAAGGAACGCATGAACGTGCGTGACAACGAAGACTTCAAGCCCGTTGACTTGATCAACGCCCGCACGCTGTCGTCGGTGATCAACTCGTTCTTCGGCACCAACCAGTTGTCGCAGTTCATGGACCAAACCAATCCGCTGTCCGAAATCACGCACAAGCGTCGGATGTCGGCACTGGGGCCGGGCGGTCTGTCGCGTGAACGTGCCGGTTTCGAGGTTCGTGACGTACACTATACGCACTACGGCCGTCTGTGTACCATCGAAACACCTGAAGGTCCGAACATCGGCCTGATTTCGTCGCTTTGCGTACACGCCAAAATCAACGGCATGGGTTTCATCGAAACCCCGTATTTGGAAGTGGACAACGGCAAAGTGAAGGTGGACAAAGAGCCGATTTTCCTGACGGCCGAAGAAGAAGACACCCACTACATTGCCCAAGCCCGCGTGGACGTGGACGAGAAAGGCAACTTCAAGACGGACAAGGTGAAGACCCGCTACGAAGGCGACTTCCCGGTGGTTGAGCCTGACAAAATCACGTACATGGACGTTGCCACGAACCAAATTGTGTCGGTGGCCGCCTCATTGATTCCGTTCTTGGAACACGACGATGCCAACCGTGCGCTGATGGGTTCGAACATGCAACGCCAAGCCGTGCCGCTGCTGCGCCCCGAAGCCCCGATTGTAGGCACCGGTCTCGAAGGCCGCGTGGCCCGCGATTCGCGTGCGTTGGTAGTGGCCGAGGCAAGCGGAGTCATTGAGTTCGTGGATGCAACCAAAATCGTGGTGCGCTACGACTTGACCGACGACCAACGCTTGGTAAGCTTTGACGAAGAACTGAAAACCTATAATCTGATCAAGTTTCGCCGTACCAACCAGGACACTTGCATCAACCTGAAGCCTACGGTGTTCAAGAAACAACGGGTGGAGAAAGGGGACATCTTGTGCGAAGGCTACGCCACCCAAGACGGCGAACTGGCCTTGGGCCGCAACCTGATGGTGGCGTTCATGCCGTGGCAAGGTTACAACTTCGAGGATGCCATTGTGATTTCGGAGAAAGTGGTTCGCGAGGACATCTTCACTTCGCTGCACATCGAGGAGTTTGAACTGGAGGTGCGCGACACCAAGCGCGGCGAAGAAGAGCTGACCTCGGAAATCCCGAACGTGAGCGAAGAGACTGTCCGCAACCTTGACGAGAACGGCATCATCCGGGTGGGTTCCGAAGTGCGCGAAGGCGACATCCTGATTGGCAAAATCACGCCGAAAGGAGAGTCTGACCCGACACCGGAGGAGAAACTGCTCCGTGCCATATTCGGTGACAAAGCCGGCGATGTGAAGGATGCCTCGATGAAGGCACCACCCTCATTGAAAGGCGTGGTCATTGACACCAAGTTGTTCTCACGGCCCAAGAAAGACAAAGACGGCCGCGAGAAAATGAAAAACGAGGTGCGCACCCTGATGAAAAAGTACAGCCGCGAGTTGGTTGGTGTCAAAGAGGTGATGCTGGAGAAAATGGTGCAGTTGCTCGAAGGCAAAACCAGCCAAGGCGTGAAGCACAAGTTTGGCGACGAGGTGATGTCGAAAGGGGTGAAGTTCAACCGGAAAAACATCTCTGAGAACCTGTTCCCCGACAAGAACATCTACCGCGACGAAAGCTCGTACAATGTGCCGGAAGAAGTGAACCTGCTGTCAGACCTGACGTTGGAGAACTGGACAAGTGATGCGCAGACCAACGCACTGCTCGAACAGTTGGTGAAAAACTACAACAAGAAGCGCAACGAGGTTTCGGCGCGTTTCAAACGCGAGCGGTTTACCTTGGAAGTAGGCGACGAATTGCCTGCGGGCATTGTGCAACTGGCCAAGGTTTACGTAGCCAAAAAACGCAAGCTGAAGGTGGGCGACAAAATGGCCGGTCGGCACGGGAACAAAGGCGTGGTGGCCCGTATCGTGCGGGAAGAAGACATGCCTTTCTTGGCCGACGGCACCGCCGTTGACATCGTGCTGAACCCGCTGGGCGTGCCTTCGCGGATGAACTTGGGCCAGATATACGAAACCGTGCTCGGCTGGGCCGGTCGCAAGCTTGGCAAGAAATACGCCACGCCGATTTTCGACGGTGCCACTGAGGCAGATGTGTTGGGCGAACTGAAAGCCGCCGGCCTGCCGGAATTCGGACGTACGTATCTGTACGACGGCCTCAGCGGCCAGCGTTTCGACCAACCGGTGACCGTGGGCATCATCTACATGCTCAAACTCGGCCACTTGGTTGACGACAAGATGCACGCCCGTTCCATCGGCCCGTACTCGCTCATCACCCAGCAGCCGTTGGGCGGCAAGGCGCAGTTCGGTGGCCAGCGTTTCGGCGAGATGGAAGTGTGGGCATTGGAGGCTTTCGGTGCCTCGCACATCCTGCAAGAAATCCTGACCGTGAAGTCGGACGACGTGGTGGGCCGTGCCAAGGCGTACGAGGCCATTGTGAAAGGCGAGAACATGCCCAAGCCCAACATCCCGGAGTCGTTCAACGTGTTGGTGCACGAACTGCGCGGCTTGGCGTTGGAAATCACGTTGGAATGATGCACAAGAAGCGATGTGGGTAGGTTTGAGCAGTTGTTTGACAGTTTGCGGCGTTTTGGGCGTTTTTTGCCTAAAACGCCATACCGAAAAAGCTTCCGACAACTTCTTATACCTGCTCGCATCGCAAACAGTGTTTCGCCGAAAAACAAAATCGCCTGTATTTTATGGATAACAAAAAGCGATTGAAGCGGTTGGAAAAACGGATTGCAGATATACGCATCCAACAAGAAAGCATCTCGAAGTTAGCAAAAAACACGCTGACCACCCAAGCTTTCAACAACGCCTTCGTCGCCATTTTGGACAAATTCCAAAGGATTGAGGAAAAGCAAGACCAACGCTGGACGCAACTTTTGGAAAAGCTTGACAAGATGCCTGACCACGAAGAACGTCTCCGAAAACTGGAAGACGCGGTGTTCAGGAAAGTCGGTTAGCTACACTGTACAGGCCGTTTTAAGCATTCCCGCCGGTTGCGGGATTTGACAATTTTTGCCCAAAACGCTGTTTTACATAATTTCTGCACGCATTTATTGCCCATAACTCATATTCCTACCTTATGGCTTTCAGAAAGAATAAAAAAATCAACGCTGACTTTTCCAAAGTCACCATCAGCCTCGCTTCGCCGCAGTCCATTTTGGACAGTTCCTACGGCGAGGTGACGCAGCCTGAGACCATCAACTACCGGACGTACAAGCCGGAGATGGGTGGCCTGTTCTGCGAAAGGATTTTCGGGCCGGTGAAAGACTGGGAATGTCACTGCGGCAAATACAAACGCATCCGTTACAAAGGCATCATCTGCGACCGTTGCGGCGTAGAGGTGACCGAGAAAAAGGTGCGTCGCGAACGCATGGGCCACATTGAGTTGGTGGTGCCGGTGGCGCACATTTGGTATTTCCGCTCGTTGCCGAACAAAATCGGCTACCTGCTGGGCTTGCCTACCAAAAAACTCGATCAAATCATTTACTACGAACGGTACGTAGTCATTCAGCCGGGCGTAAAAGAAGAAGAAGGAGTGAAGCAACTCGATTTCCTGACCGAAGACGAGTACTTGGACATCCTTGACAAACTGCCGCGCGAAAACCAACTGTTGCCGGACGAAGACCCGCAGAAGTTCATCGCCAAGATGGGTGCGGACGCGCTGGAAATGCTGCTGTCGCGTACCAAACTGGACGAACTTTCGTACGAGTTGCGTCACGTTGCCTCTACGGACACTTCGCAACAACGCAAAGCCGAGGCTTTGAAGCGTCTGAAAGTGGTGGAAGCGTTGCGTGATGCCAACACGCGCATCGAAAACCGTCCGGAATGGATGGTGATTCGCATGGTGCCGGTGATTCCGCCGGAACTGCGTCCGCTGGTGCCGTTGGACGGCGGCCGCTTTGCCACCTCCGACTTGAACGACTTGTATCGCCGCGTGATTATCCGCAACAACCGCCTGAAGCGTCTGATTGAAATCAAGGCTCCGGAAGTGATTTTGCGGAACGAAAAGCGGATGCTGCAAGAAGCCGTTGACTCGCTGTTCGACAACTCGCGGAAGGTGAACGCCGTGCGTTCGGAAGGCAACCGCGCCTTGAAATCGCTTTCGGACATGCTGAAAGGCAAACAAGGCCGGTTCCGTCAGAACTTGCTCGGTAAGCGGGTTGACTACTCCGGTCGTTCGGTTATCGTCGTAGGCCCTGAACTGAAGCTGCACGAATGCGGCTTGCCGAAAGACATGGCCGCCGAGTTGTTCAAGCCGTTCATCATCCGCAAACTGATTGAGCGGGGCATTGTCAAGACCGTAAAATCGGCGAAGAAAATCGTGGATCGCAAAGACCCGGTGGTGTGGGACATTCTGGAAAACGTGCTGAAAGGCCATCCCGTGCTGCTGAACCGCGCCCCGACGCTGCACCGCTTGGGCATCCAAGCCTTCCAGCCGAAACTCATCGAGGGCAAAGCCATCCAGTTGCACCCCTTGGTGACCACCGCCTTCAACGCCGACTTTGACGGTGACCAGATGGCCGTTCACGTGCCGTTGGGCCAGGAAGCCATCCTGGAAGCTTCGTTGCTGATGCTGGCGGCGCACAACATCCTGAACCCTGCCAACGGCGCACCGATTACCGTGCCGTCGCAAGACATGGTGTTGGGCTTGTACTACGTGACCAAAGGCCGCAAGAGTACGCCTGAGTACCCGATTGCGGGCGAAGGCGGCACGTTCTACTCGGCTGAGGAGGTAATCATCGCCATAAACGAAAACCGCTTGTCCAAGCACGCCAACATCAAACTGCGTACCCAAGTGCGCAACGAGGCGGGCGAACTGGAAACCAAAGTCATCGAAACGGTGGCCGGCCGGGTGTTGTTCAACCAGGCCGTACCGGAAGAGGTGGGCTACCTGAACGAACTGCTGACCAAGAAAAAATTGCAGCAAATCATCGGTCAGGTGTTCAAGACGGTCGGCATGTCGCGGACGGCCAAGTTCTTGGACGACATCAAGGAACTGGGCTTCCAGATGGCGTTCCGGGGCGGCTTGTCCATCGGCTTAAACGACGTGAAAGTACCCGATGCCAAAGCCAAACTGATTGATAATGCCGTAGGCGAGGTGGACAACGTTTGGAACAACTACCTGATGGGTCTGATTACGGACAACGAACGGTACAACCAAGTGATTGACATCTGGACGCGCGTAAACACGCAGATCACTGAGTCGTTGATGAAGCAGTTGGAAAGCGACCAGCAAGGTTTCAACTCCATCTTCATGATGATGCACTCCGGTGCCCGTGGCTCGCGTGAGCAAATCCGTCAGTTGGGTGGTATGCGGGGCCTGATGGCCAAGCCGCAGAAAAACCTCCAAGGTTCGGTCGGTGAAATCATCGAAAACCCGATCATCTCCAACTTCAAAGAAGGGTTGGACGTACTGGAATACTTCATCTCCACGCACGGTGCGCGGAAAGGCTTGGCCGACACGGCGTTGAAAACCGCCGATGCCGGTTACCTGACCCGCCGCTTGGTGGACGTGGCGCAGGACGTGATCGTGAACGAACCCGACTGCGGCACGCTGCGCGGCATTGTGGTGACGGCTCTGAAAGACAACGAGGATATTGTGGAACCGTTGTCCGAACGGATTCTCGGCCGTGTGACCGTACACGATGTGTACGACCCGGTGACGGGAGACCTGATTGTTGCCTCCGGCGACCAAGTGACCGAAGAAGTGGCCGCCCGCATTGATGCCACCAGCATCGAAGCGGTGGAAATCCGTTCGGTGCTGACTTGCGAAACCCGCCAAGGCGTGTGCGCCAAGTGCTACGGACGTAACCTTGCCACCGGCCGCATGGCCGAGGCCGGCGAGGCCGTGGGTGTCATTGCGGCGCAGTCCATCGGTGAGCCGGGCACGCAGTTGACGCTGCGCACCTTCCACGTGGGCGGTGCGGCTTCCAACATCTCGGTGGATGCCAACATCAAGGCCAAGTTCGACGGCGTGATTCAGTTCGAGGAACTTCGTACGGTGACCACGCTGAACAACGATGGCGAGAAGGTGAACGTGGTGATGGGCCGTTCGGGCGAAATCAAAATCATGCAGGAAGGCACCGACAAAGTGCTGATTAGCAACCACGTGCCTTACGGCGCGTTCCTGAAGGTGAACGACGGTGAGAAAGTGAAACGCGGCGACGAACTTTGTTTCTGGGATCCGTACAACGCCGTCATCCTTTCGGAAATTGACGGTGACATCCGTTTCGATGCCATCGAAGAAGGCATCACCTTCCGCGAAGAGTCGGACGAGCAGACCGGTTTCCGCGAGAAAGTGATTATCGAAACCAAGGACAAGACCAAGAACCCCGCCGTGGCCGTCGTCGGCAAGAACGGCGAAGGCAAGGCGTACAACATGCCAGTGGGTGCCCACTTGGCGGTTGAAAACGGCGGCTCGGTGCGTGCTGGTCAGGTGCTGGCCAAGATTCCGCGTGCCATCGGCAAAACCCGCGACATCACGGGCGGTTTGCCGCGCGTAACGGAACTGTTCGAGGCCCGCAACCCGTCGAACCCGGCTGTTGTAAGCGAGATTGACGGCGTAGTAACCTACGGCGGCATCAAGCGTGGCAACCGCGAGATTTTCATCGAATCCCGTGACGGGGTGCGCAAACGGTACATGGTTCCGTTGTCCAAGCACATCTTGGTGCAAGACAACGACTTCATCCGGGCCGGTGCTCCGCTTTCGGACGGTGCCATCACGCCTTCGGACATTCTGGCTATCAAAGGCCCGACGGCCGTGCAAGAGTACTTGGTGAACGAAATCCAGGAAGTCTATCGCCTGCAAGGGGTGAAAATCAACGACAAACACATCGAGTGCATTGTGCGCCAGATGATGCAGAAGGTTGAAATCATCGAAGCCGGCGACACTAATTTCCTGCCGGGCCAGTACGTAGATCGGTTCGAGTTCCGTGAAGCCAACGACCAAATCATGGATTTGAAAGTGGTGACCAACGCCGGGGATTCCGAGACGCTGAAGCCGGGCCAAATCATTTCGGCCCGCCGCCTGCGCGACGAAAACTCCAGCCTGAAACGCCGCGACCTGAACTTGGTGGAAGTGCGCGATGCCGATCCGGCCGTCTCGCAACCCACGCTGCAAGGCATTACGCAGGCTTCGTTGGGTACCGAAAGCTTCATTTCGGCCGCTTCGTTCCAAGAAACGACCAAGGTGTTGAGTGAGGCCGCCGTGCGTGGCAAAGCCGACCACCTGATTGGCCTGAAAGAGAACGTGATTGTCGGACACCTGATTCCGGCTGGTACGGGTATGCGTCGCTATCAAGACCTGATTGTCGGCTCGAAGGACGAACTGGAAACCATGACCACCTCGGTCAAGGAGAAAGAACGCCAGTCGCCCTCGCGCCGCCGCGAG
>JALOMD010000728.1 GCA_025455595.1 Cytophagales bacterium
TCGGCGTGCTACGAATTCCGCGAGACGGAAATCTTGGCGATTGAACGGGCCACCAACGACCTGTTTGAAATGTGCATGGAGGCGGTGCAGCACGTGATTGACCGCAAGCGGTACGCCGAGTTCCACATTCCCGCCGAATACGGCGAGCTGATTGAATTTTCTTGGGACAACGACTTGCCGTCACTGTACGGCCGCTTCGACTTGGCTTACGACGGGCAGCAAATCAAGATGCTGGAATTCAACGCCGACACGCCCACGTCGCTGCTCGAAGCGTCTGTAATCCAGTGGTTTTGGTTGCAGGACTACGACAAGCACAAAGACCAGTTCAACTCCATCCACGACCGGCTGCTGGCGCATTTGCGGGAAATAAAGCCGTACATGCTGTCGCCGGAGTTGCACTTTTCCTGTGTGCGCGACAGCACGGAAGACTACATGACGGTAGCCTACCTGATGGACTGTGCGCAACAAGCGGGCTATCACCCCAATTTTCTGTACGTGGACGAAATCGGCTACAACGACGCATCACAGCAGTTCCAAGGCGTACAGAACGAACACATCCGCAACATTTTCAAGCTGTATCCTTACGAGTGGATGATTCACGAGGAATTCGGCCCGAAACTGATTGCTGACAGAGAAAAAACGTACTGGATTGAACCGGCGTGGAAAATGATTCTGTCGAACAAGATGATTTTGCGCGTGTTGTGGGAATTGTTTCCGTACCATCCGCACCTGCTCGAAACGTCGCTGGCCCCGCTGGCGGGCGACTACGTGCGCAAACCCAAGCTGTCGCGCGAGGGGGCCAACGTGACGCTGATGAAGTCGGGCCGGGTGCTGGCCGAAACCGGCGGCGACTACGGCGAGGAGGGCTATGTCTATCAGCGATACTTCCCGATTCCGGCCTTCGACGGCCGCACGCCCGTGCTGGGCAGTTGGGTCATCGGCGGCGAGGCGGCGGGCATGGGCATCCGCGAGGCTGGCGGCCCGATTACCGACAACCTGAGCCGCTTCGTACCGCATTTTTTCGTTTAACGTTTGCCGTTTAACGTTTTGGCCGTTTTTTGCCTAAAACGCCGCAAATTCCTCAGTCGCCCACTCGTTTGAGACGCATCTCGAACACAACGGTGCCGGTTGCGAACGGCGTGGGCCTTTGCTCGCGTCGTGCCACAAATAGCTTCTGTAGGTGACGGGAGCCGTGCGTTTGATTACGATCTCCTTCTGCCCACGGACGATGCGGCCCATCAGCGTGTCCATTTCGTTGAAATAGCCGTAGGTTTTGAACGTTTCGTTCCGTGTCTCGTCCACGTTTCTGGCGTAGTTTACCTTCGGCGGGGCGTTTTTGTTCAGTTTCCACGTTTCCCGTACCGGAATCTCGCACCGGCTGATGGGCATGGACAAAACGTAAGTGCCGGTGGTGTAGTCGAACTGTATGTTGTAGTTGTGCAGTTCGCCTTGGTGCCAGGCGGTTGTGCTGCCCGCCTTGATTGTCAGCGAATGGTCGTGCGGGGCGAGGCAGCAGTCGTCGGAGGTAATGACGGTCACTTCCTGCAACTGGTCGTTCACATAGTTCCAGCTTTTTTTCCTCCCTTGTGGTGACCACGACTCCCACCTTTGCGCGTTGTATTTGTCGGGCTGGTTTACCCTGATGGCAACCTTGGCTTGGTGCGTGAGTTCGATGGTGCCTGCGTGTACCCGCCGGAAATCCACTGCGTAGGAATAAGGCTTGGGTTGGTTGCCTTTGCCCTTGAGAATGAAGGTGTAACGAAACGTACCCACCCATCCGCGCTGGATGGCGGGCGGATCGGGCAATGGAGGTAGCGAATCGGCGGTTTGGTAGGCGGCGGACGGTTGCGACGGAAACGAAAATTGCCCGGCTGCAACGGCGCACAGGACAAGCAGGGAATGAGCCAAGAGAAGAATTTTCATGGACGTACAGGCTTTCCGTTTTGGGCGTTTTTTCAGAAAAACGCTTGAAACGCCTGTACTGTTAGTGGCGACACAGCCAAAGGAGTAAACAACCGGATTTTCGTTTAACGTTTATCGTTTGCCGTTTTGGGCAAATTTTGCCTAAAACGGACTGTCCGGTTCGGCTTTCGCTTTGCCGCTGTATTCCTTGAATTGTGTGTAAACAGTGGTTCCAAGCAGCTTCCACCGGAGTTCGCCCGTGACTTGGTATTCGAGCATGTTCCGTTTGCTGTCGGCATTGCTGGTAATGCGCGTTGGCATCCACACGGTTCCGGTCACAAAGCCGGAAGAAGACGAGGTGGCTTGCGAAGGCACTAAAGAACCTGAGCATTTCCGATAGAAGATGTACAAGTTGCGTGAAACTCCCCATCCTTTCTCCAAAGCAAGATTCACATCGCCATGCTTTTCGCAAGAATCCATAAGTTGCCTGTCTTCGGCGAAATGCCACACTTCGGTTTTGTTTTTGTTTACTCGCGGCTTGGCACCGTCGCGGTCAGGAGTGCCGATAAAAGAGATGAAACCGAACACGAAAACAACCACCGAAAACAGGTTGTAGTTTGTCCGCAATAATCTGGCTGCCCGGTAACAGACAATAAAGAAAAAAACAACCAAGGCGAGATTCAGTATTACCCAGACGACGTGCAGCATGGAAAATGGGTTTCGTGTTTTGCGGGTGCCGTTTTGAGCGTTTTTTGCTCAAAACGCCTGTATTGTTGGTGACAAGCAACAACGGGTAACAAATGTTACAAAGGATGCAGTCACCAAGTTAAGCGGCCTGCCGCAAATCACCAAACGCGGGCCGTTTGCAATCTGATTCGCAATCCATACCTTTGGATAATTACCGTCCGTGTCCTGCGCCGTGGACTGTGGCGGCGTTTTGGGCGAATTTTGCCCAAAACGCCCATTCGCCTATAGCCAATCCATGATGCAATACACCAAACCGCCGTCTTTATGAGCCGAGTCAAAAAATGGTTTTCCGCCGAGGCGTTGCGGGAAATTGTGCGACAATTTGCGGGCTTGCACCGCCGCTTTCCGCTGACCATGCTGTGCAGCCTGCTGGCCACTGTGTTTTTGGTTCTGTACGTCCGTGCCGAAGGCAGACAGTACACCTCAATAGACGGTTACCGTCAGATGCATTGGTCGTACATGCAGTTTTTCCTGACATTTCTGTTGGCCGTGCCGCTGTTGTTCAGTGCCGAGGTGCTGTCCGAAAACGTGTCCGGTCTGTACAAAAAGCTCCTCATCAAAACCGTGCCGATTGGCGTGTTGATTCTGTTTTTTTTCAGTAATCCGCTGTCGCAAATAGAAGACCAAACGTTTCTGATCCGTTTCGCCGTATTGTTTGTGGCGTTTCACCTGTTGGTGGCTTTTGCACCGTTTTGGAACAGCCCGCACAGCAACGGCTTTTGGCAGTAGTTCCTGCGCATTCTGACCGCGTTTCTGTATTCGTTCACGCTATCGGCCGGGTTGAGTTTGGCGATTGTGGCGGTTGAGAAACTGTTCGGCTTCAATGTGTCGTCTCGCACCTACACCTATCTGTGGATTGTAATCAACGGCTACGTGAACACGGCGTTCTTCTTGGCTGGCATTCCGAAAAACATTCCGTCGCTGGAACAGTCG
>JALOMD010000729.1 GCA_025455595.1 Cytophagales bacterium
CGGTTTGGCGGTTTTGGTAGAGCCACACGGCCCGCGCAAAGCCGAGGTAGCCGCCGTAATTAGCATTGTTCGGATTTTCGGAAAGTTTGTTTATCGTGTGTGCCGCCGTGCTGTCGGGACGGCTGCGTTGGTTCAGCGTGTAGTTGTACAGGTAGGCGAATTGTGTCCGCGTAATGGCCGCCTCGCCTACGGGCAAGTAAGGCTGCGCGTCGGTTTTTCGCAGTAGATTGCTGATTGCCAGCCGGTTGTTTTGGTAGGCGTAGTCGTCAAACACGGGGGCGGCGTTCAGCACCGAGTCGAGTTGGGGGCCGGAGAAGAGCTTGGCCCACAAGGCCAGCAGGTTGGTTTGCACAGTTTCAGGACGCTTCACGTGCGGCAACGCCCGTTGGTAAAAGTAGTACGCCGAGTCGGACAGGCGGGTGCGGTCGTAAATCACGGCCATGTTGTGCAGCAGTTCGCCGCCTTCGCGCAGCGTGAACAGGGCATCGAAGAACAAATCCTCGCGGCTGTACAACTGGCTCAGGGCGGCGTAGGTGTGCGGTGTGGGCTTGTTGGCAATGGCTTGTTTCAGAAAGGCGGCCATCGCTTCCGGGTTGTCGTGCCGCCGGGCAATGCTGGCCAGCGCGTAGTTCGACTTGTGGTTGCTTTCCTGGAACAGGAGGGCTTTTTTGTAGTACGTCTCCGCCAAAACGTCTTGTCCCTGCGCAAAGTACAAGTCGCCGAGGTAATTGTGGTAGCCCGCCACGCCTTGGTTGAACGGAAACATACTTACGCGCAGCAGCAGAACCAGCATAATCAGACCCGCCAAAGCCAAAGCCAGTCCGAAAGGCATGATGCGCGGCTGATAGACGATTTTGTGGACGGGCAGCCCTTGGGCCATCGGGCCGCGAAAATTGACATACACGTACAGGAAAAACGCCACGCCCATCGCCAAGTGCGAATAGACGATGGTGTCTTCGTACAAATCCGCCATCGGGTCGTTGCCGGTGGCGAAAGAGTAGCCTATCGTGCCCAAGGCCAGCACGGCCCAGCCGCCGTACAGCATGACTCCGTACGGGTCGGAAAGCAGGTCGTCAATGCGGCGGCGGAAGCTCCAAATTCCCAGAACGACCGATACAGCGAGCAAGTAAAAAGCGTTGACGTACAAGAAATTCCATTCCACCAAACCGGAATTGTTCAGATACGCCACCACCAAATTGCCCACGTAAAACAGCGTGATGACCGAAAAATGGAAAATGCTGTTTCGCCCTGCCGCCACGCCCGATCCGGTAATCAACGACAGCAGCGCGGCCGGTACCTCCACCGAAACCAGTATGATGAACAACACCGTGAGCAACGCCATGGCGCGGGTGCCGTAGGCCAGCACACTCATCACCGGCAGCGGCGATTTGGCAAAAATTGCCCAAAACGCCACCAAAGTAGTTATCAGCACGGCAAATACGGCCAGCCGCACGGCCACCGAAATGTCCGGGCGAAAGGCGTGGAACCAGTAGCTTACCGGCAGGAACACGGCCAGCGTCACGCCCGGCACCACCCAGTTGGTCAGGCCCGCCACTTGCAGCACGTCGGTTTGCAAACTCACCACCAAGCCGATGAACGCCATCATGCTGCCCAAGTACCACCAACGCGGTAACGACGGCACCACGGCCAGCAGCCAAGCCAAGCCCAACGCCGTCAACACGCCGTAGGCGTAGGTGGCCGCGTGATTTGTGCGCATGTCTGTCGCCTCGAACCATTCAAGCACCAGAAAGCTCGGGGCTTGGACGGTAAAGTTGAAGATGCCCCGCGTGAAACTTTCCAGCGTCAGGTTCACGTCTTGCAACTGGTTGACTACGTTCCAGCCAATCACGGCATCGGCCCCGACGAAGTACTGGATCAGGTAGATGGTCAAGGCCGCGCCGAGCAACACCAGCAACGAAACGAACAGCCAACGGTAAGTCGGCAACCAGCGGTTCCAAAAAAACAATTCGCGGTTCATGGAATAGTCTTGGGTCTTTAGTCTTGGGTCTTGGGTAATATAGTGGTGGGCAGCGTTTTGGGCAATCCCGACTTGTCGGGACGCGGTGTCTGTCTTGAATCGCGGATGAAACGGATGGCGCGGATTCCACGGATTGGCCTTTGGGCAGACAGACGCGTCAAGTCCAGCTATCTATCCGCGCAATCCGCGCCATCCGTTGCATCCGCGATTCAGGACGAAAACGCTTAACAGCGGACAAATATGCTTGATACGCACGCCGCGCCAAAGAAAAATAGCCCGAAGGTAACCGCTTGTGTAAGTTTTGTGCGGAAAAAGAAGGCGCAAGTAGTGGGTCGTAAGTGGTGAGTCGTAAGTGGTGAGTGACAAGGGCAAGGCGTTTTAGGCAAAAATCGCCCAAAACGCCCGTCTGACCTCTGCGTTCTGACCTCTGACCTTAATTCGTACTTCGTAAATCGTACTTCACTCTATTACTTTGGGTACGCGGAAGTGGCTGTCGTCGTGGCGGGGGGCGTTGCGCAGGGCTTCGTCACGGGCGAGGGTTTCGGAAACGATGTCGTCGCGCAGCACGTTGGTTTCGGGCGAGATGTGCGTGAGCGGCTCCACGCCCGTGGTGTCGAGTTCGCGGAGTTTTTCCACCCACGTCAGGATGCGGTTCAAATCGGCCAGCATCTGGGCTTCGTCTTCGGGCTTGATCAGTCGTCAGTGGTCAGTTTGTCCCTTTGCGTTCTCTGCGTAAAATCTCTGCGTCTTTGCGGGCAAACCATTTTTTTCACGCAAAGGCGCGAAGAAAAACGCCAAGTACGCAAAGAGGAAACACCACCGTGGTTTGGTGGCAAGTGGCGTTTTGAGCAAATTTTGCCCAAAACGATAAACGCAAAACGTTAAACGAAACTTTATTCATCACTCATTT
>JALOMD010000063.1 GCA_025455595.1 Cytophagales bacterium
TGGCTGCCGCGCCACCGAACGGTTTGGGACACGAAATACAAGTTACTTGACACCAACGGCCCGCCCGTGTCCGACCTGTACCAAATGGCGGCTTATTGCAAAGCCCGGCAAGTGACAAATGCCCACTTGCTCTATGCGGCTACCGAACCACAGCCAAGCGAAACGCTACACATTGCACACACGTCGTTGCGTGTCCATGTTCATTCGCTGTCTGTTGTGGCTCCCGAAACTACTGACGAATTCGGCGTTTTGACAGAAAAATTGAAAGAACAGTTGTGGCAAATAGCAGAGACCTCTCTGTAGCTCCGAATGATATTCGGAGTATTAGGCATCGCATCGTTTGGTTATAGGAAAACCCACGCCGAGGCGTGTAACTCCGAATAACATTCGGAGTTACAAGAGCAGATGAGGCGTTTTGAGCGAATTTCGCCTAAAACGCCATTTAGAAAACCGTTGAAATCACAGGCATTTTCTCAAGACCAAAGACTCAAGGTACATGACTTTTTAGTGTCAATCCACAATGGCCGACAGCAGCCAGCCCACCACCGACAAGGCCAAGCTGAACAACAAAGCCGGAAGGAAACCGTCCACGTTGAAGCCTGCAATCAGGTAGTCGGCGATGTAGATGATGATCACGTTGATGACCAGCAGGAACAAGCCCAACGTGACAATGGTGATGGGAATGGTGAGAACCGTGAGGATGGGCTTGACAAACGCATTTAGCAAGGCCAGCACCACCGCCACCCAAAGGGCAGTCCAGAAGCTTTTGACCGACACGCCGGGGATAACGTAGGCACTGATGAGAACGGCCAGTGCCGACAGAACGATTTTGATGAACCAACTCATGTTTTGCGAAGTTAAAGGTTGCAGGTTAAAAGTTACAGGTTGAAGAAAAACTACTGTGCCAGTGGTGAGTGGCAAGTGGTAAGTCGTAAGTGGCAAGTTGTAAGTACGCGTTCACAGATAGTTTTATCTACTTTTTACCTGAAACACTTGACAAGTAATTGAAAACCAACAGCTTGTGTTGTCGAGCTAATTGCCAACTGCTAATGGCCAAGTACTTAAGTGGCTGGTTGTTCATAGTGCGTAGCTTGTATCGCGGCCAAAGCCGGAAGGACTTCTCATCGCCCGATGTTTACGCATGGATTCGGCCAAAATTGTCTAAAACGCCTTTTTCCAGATTCAGAAAACCGTTTCAGGCGTTTTTTCGCAAATCCATGCGCGACCTCAGCTACCACTTACGACTTGCTACTAACGACTTGCCACTACTTGTGTCGTTGGCGCAGCACTTCCACCACTTCGTTCAAATCCACGTCTTTGGCTTCCAATAATACCAAAAAATGGAACATCAAGTCGGCGGCTTCGCCTAAAAACAGGTCTTTGTTGTCGTCTTTGGCCTCAATCACGATTTCGACGGCCTCCTCTCCCACTTTCTGGGCAATTTTGTTGATGCCTTTGGCAAAGAGCTTGGCCGTGTAAGACTCGTCGGGCGAAGCGGTTTTGCGTTGCCGCACCACTTGTTGCAAGTGATTCAGGAACAGGGCGTTGGGGATGTTCTTTTCGTTAAAGCATGTATCGGCCCCCGTGTGGCAAACCGGGCCGACGGGCGTGGCTTTGATCAGGATGGTGTCGTGGTCGCAGTCAATCAGAATCTGCTGCACATGCATGAAATTGCCGGACGTTTCGCCCTTCGTCCACAGCCTGTTTTTGCTACGGCTGAAAAACGTGACAATTTTCTCCTGTTGCGTCTTTTCAAACGCTTCTTGGTTCATGTAGCCAAGCATCAGCACTTTGTTGGTCAGTGCGTCTTGGACGACGGCGGGAACGAGTCCGTTTTGCTTGTCAAAGTCAGGATTATTCATGTGGCGTAGCGAATCGCAGATTGTATATAGGTTCGGTTTTCCTAAAAAAATGCCCAAAACACCTCTCTGTTAACATTAGGGCTTTCTGTATTGTGACAAACAGCGTTTTGGGCATTTTCGGCTGAATTTCTCTGAAAAATCAAATTACCGCCGTTCTATTCTCCGCGTCCTTTGCGTATAGTCTTTGCGGCCTTTGCGTGAAATTGTTTTCCAACACCTCCTTCAAATTCGCATGGAAATACCCGCATTGCGTAGATAGTGTTTCAACGCCGGAATTTCTATTTCCTGAAAGTGAAAAATACTGGCCGCCAACGCCGCGTCCGCTTTGCCAGCAGTAAAAACGTCTTTGAAATGTTCCATCGTACCTGCCCCGCCCGACGCGATGACCGGAATGCCTGCGTTTTCGGAAATAATCCGCGTGATTTCCAGTGCAAATCCGGCCTTGGTGCCATCGGCATCCATTGAGGTGAGCAAGATTTCGCCCGCCCCCCGGTTTTCCACTTCCTTGGCCCACGCAATGGTCTGGATGTCAGTCGGCTTGCGGCCGCCGTGGGTGTGGACAGCCTCCCCCAACCCCCTCCCAAGGATGGGGCGGCCCCCATCCCCGGCCCTTCCCCCGAAGGAGGAAGGGAGCAAAACCCCTCCCCCTTCGGGGGAGGCTGGGAGGGGGCCGTGGGGCCTTTTCGTGTCAATCGCCACGACGATGCACTGGCTGCCGAATTCGTTGGCGAGTTCGTCCACCAAACCGGGATTGCGCACGGCGGCGGAGTTAATCGAAACTTTGTCGGCACCGGCCTGTAGCAACGCCGACACATCGGCCACCGAGCTGATGCCGCCGCCCACGGTAAACGGAATGTCCAGCACAGCGGCCACGTGGCGCACCAGTTCAATGAGCGTTTTACGGTTGTCAACCGTGGCGGTGATGTCCAGAAACACCAGTTCGTCGGCTCCTTCGGCGGCGTAGCGTTGGGCCAGTTCCACCGGATCGCCGGCATCGCGCAAATCCACGAAATTGGTGCCTTTCACCGTGCGACCGTCTTTGATGTCAAGGCAGGGAATGATGCGCTTTGTAAGCAATGGCAAGCAATTTTGAATGATAGAATGAATGAGTGAGTGAATAAACTTAGCGGTTACACGATCAGACAATCGCAGTATCAATACCTACCAATAAATACAAACGACAGGAACACATGAACAATAGCAAGGCGGCATTTGTAGAGGAACTGAAAAGTCGTACAAAAAACTTTTCGTTACGAGCAATCAAAGTATTTCAAGCCTTACCCGCCACGGATGAAGCACGCATCATGGGCAAACAGTTTTTGCGTTCGGCCACTTCCGCTGCGGCTAACTACCGCGCCGTATGTCGTTCTCGTTCCAAGGCCGAGTATTTTTCCAAAATGAGCATTGTCGTTGAGGAAATGGACGAGAGTCTGTTTTGGTTGGAAATTATAGAAGAGTCGGGTTTATTACCGCCTGAACGACTGAAAATCCTGAAGAATGAAGCTACCGAGTTGGTCAAGATTTTTGCCACCGCCCGCAAGAACACAGTTTAACCACAAACCTCGTACCTACACTCATTCTATCATTCATTCACTCACTCATTCAAAATTGCCAGCCTTTCCAAATGTCGCGTATCGTTGTGGAGTTCGACACTGAAGTTGGTGCCGTTATAGATGAGCTTGTACAGACACAGGTTGCTGTGTTCGTACTGATCCATGTCTTTGAGCGGCGTTTGCAACACCAAGCTCAACAGGATGCGCATGGCCCGGCCGTGCATACAGACCAAGATGCAGTTTTCTTCGGGTCGCGACAGGATGGTTTCGATGACGGGCCGCTGGCGGTTCTGCACGTCGGCGGGACTTTCGCCGCCGTCAATGCGCAACGTGTCTTCGCCGTTGGCCCAGGCGGCCAGCACCGAGTGGTAGTACAAGTCTTCTTCGGGCGTAATGGCCTGTCCTTCGCGGAAACCCCAACTGATTTCGTTCAGCCCGGCATACCGTTCGTGCGGAATGCCCAGCCTCACAAATTCCTCCACCGACTGCATGGCCCGCTTCAATGCCGAAGTGTAAACTTTTTGGAACGGAACATGGCGGTACGCCTCGAAAAAAGCTTGCGCCTGCCGCCTGCCCAGTTCGTTCAAATCAGTGTCCACGCCGCTGCCTTGCACAATGCCTTTGCGGTTGTAGTCGGTTTCGCCGTGGCGAATCAAGTAAATCTCTTTGGTTTCCAAGGGATGTGTTTTGTACGATTTCGCTAATTTGCCCGCAAAAGTACGACTTTTTGGCCGAAGTACGGGCATTTGTTCGATGCCAGCCGCCGATTGCTTTTCGTCGGCTACAGCAAATGCCGCGATTAACAAAAAGCTAAAGGGCGTTCGAGGCGTTTTTGTCTGAACCATGATTCGTAGGATTAGAGGATTAACATGATTCGTGCGCCTTTCAATCAAGACAATCTTATAATCCGACGAATCAAGGTTCAGACAAAAAACGCCCAAAACGCCCTTCCGCGCCGAATTGACACTTCTTAGTTCTAAATTCTGAATTCCTCATGACTTCGCTTTTCCCTCCACAACTTACGACAGAACACCTCAACCAGTTGAACGCCCGCACCTTGGGCGAGCAAATCGGCATCGAATTCACGGAAATCGGTGCCGATTACTTGGTGGCCCGGATGCCTGTTGATCGTCGCACGCACCAGCCGTTGGGCCTGTTGCACGGCGGTGCTTCGGTGGCCTTGGCCGAGACGCTGGGCAGCGTGGCCGCACAATTTTGCTTGGACGGCGAAAAGCAGTATGCCGTCGGCTTGGAAATCAACGCAAACCACGTGCGTTCGGTGCGCGAAGGCTACGTCTATGGCAAAGCCATGCCCTTGCACGTAGGCCGCAGCACGCACGTGTGGGAAATCCGCATCACCGACGAAGCAGGCCGTCTCGTGTGCATCAGCCGACTGACGGTGGCGATAAAGGATCGAAAAACAAGTGGCAAGTCATAAGTCGTGAGTGGAAAGTGGCGTTTTGGGCAATTTTTGCTTAAAACGGAACCTCACCCCCATCCCCTCCCCGACGAATCGGGGCAAGCTTCCTACAGAGAGGGTTGACTTTTCAACCCAACGAGTCTGTAACACAGAAGATGTTTTCTCCATGAAACTCAATGCTTGCGTTTTCGGTTGAGAATGTGTGTCGGAACCGGAGGGTGTTTTAAGCGTTTTTTGCCCAAAACGCTCCATTCGCTTCGGAAAACCGCCTTTTCACTAACGACTAAAGACTGGCGACTAAATACTTGTAGAATGGTTTCCCTGCATCCCATCACCGACACGTTCCGTCACATCCAGTCCGTTTGGGCGGCGGCCCAGCGGCTGGGGTTTGCGGTGGCGTTGTGGCGTTTGCCCGAAGAACAGACCATACGCGGCATCGTGGACTTGTCGGGCCAGCCGCGCCGCACGGTGATTGACCTCGACGAACTGCCCGCCGGATTCGCCGTCAGTCCGTTCATCAATCCCGACGGCAACGAGTCGCTGTTCCTGCACGCCGACATTCATTTCGTCCTCGAACCCGCCGACGAACCCGGCCAGCCGCCCGTTTTCTTGGACAAGTCGGCTCCGCTGCGCGACCCGGGGCTGCAACTGCGCCGCGAGGCCCTTGCGCAAACCGTGCAGCAACTATTGAATCAACCGTCCGCCGATATTCCGCCCGTCCATCAGGGCGACACATCTGTAAAAGACACCGACCAAGCGACGTTCGAGGCGACGGTGAGCCAAGCCGTGGCGGCCATGCAGCGCGGCGATTTCCAAAAAGTGGTGTTGTCGCGGACAGTGACCGTGCCGCTAACCGAACCGGCCGACCTCGTTGACACGTACCTGCGCCTCACGCGGGCGTACCCGATGGCGTTTGTGTCTTTGGTAAGCATTCCGGGACACGGCACTTGGATGGGAGCCTCGCCCGAAGTCATCGTCAGCACCGACCGCCACAAGATTTTCCGCACCGTGGCCTTGGCCGGCACGCAGGCCTACGACCCGGCCGTGCCGCTGCCCGAAGTGATGTGGAAGCAAAAGGAAATCGAGGAACAGGCGTTGGTGAGCCGCTACATCATCAACTGTTTTAAGCAGATACGCCTGCGGGAATTCGACGAAGAAGGCCCCAAGACGGTGGTGGCAGGCAACCTGTTGCACCTGCGCACCGATTTCCGCGTTGACATGACCGACACGCAGTTTCCGCAACTCGGCACGGTGATGCTGCGGCTGCTGCACCCGACTTCGGCCGTGTGCGGAATGCCCAAACAACCGGCGTTGGATTTCATCGCCCGCCACGAACCGCACGACCGGGCGTTCTACAGCGGTTTCCTCGGCCCCGTAAACGTGGACGGCGAATCGCACTTGTTTGTGAACCTGCGCTGCACGCAGTGGTTCCACGACCGGGTGGTGTTCTACGCCGGAGCGGGCATCACGCCCGGCTCCGTCCCCGAACGCGAGTGGCGCGAAACCGAACTCAAGACGCAAACCATGCGGAAAATCATTTTGAATGCGGATTTCGGAATGCGGAATGCGGAGAAGAAGTGATTGCCTGCCGTTTTCCGTTTGTGTTTGAACGCCATACGGTAGGGGCGGGGCTTGCCCCCGCCCGGTGTCTCTCACAGACCCGGATTGTCCTTGGCCGAGCCTGCGCCTCAGAGGGCGGGGGCAAGCCCCGCCCCTACCGTATGGCGTTTTTAAGCCGAAACCAAAAGCGATTGTGAATCTCGAAACAGAAAGTGCAGTAAACGTTGCGTTTTAGGCGATTTTTGCCCAAAACGCAACTCGAAAGCACCGCCCATTTTTAATTTTTCATTTTTCATTGGAAATGAACTACCGCCGCTTCGCCCGCACCTTGTACCAGTCGCACGCCGGATATGAGCAACTGCCCCAGAAAACCGAAGTCTATCGCTTTGTGGACGCAGTGTTGCAAATGCTGTTTCCGCAGTTTGCCAACAACGACTTCACCAACGCTGAGAGCGTCGAGGCCGAACTTTACCAACTCCGCGACGACGGCGAGCAACTGCTGGCGGGCATCCAGCCCATACTCCCCCGCCCAGCTGCTGCCATCGCCGACGACTTTGCCGAAGCCCTCCCCGTCATCTACGAGAAACTGCTGGAAGATGCCCAAGCCATGTCGGACGGCGACCCGGCGGCCACCGGGCCGAACGAAGTCATTCTGGCGTATCCGGGCTTTTATGCCATTGCCATCTACCGCATGGCACACCGCCTCTGCGAACTCGGCGTGCCGCTGATACCGCGCCTGCTCACCGAATACGCCCACCAGAAAACCGGCGTTGACATCCATCCCGGTGCGCACATTGGGCGGCATTTCTGCATTGACCACGGCACGGGCATTGTCATTGGCCAAACAACAGTCATCGGCAACCACGTCAAGATTTACCAAGGCGTGACGCTGGGGGCGTTGAGCGTGGAAAAAGACTTGGCCGGTGTGAAACGCCACCCCACCATCGAAGACCACGTGGTGATTTACGCCGGAGCCACCATTTTGGGCGGACACGTCACCGTAGGCCACCACAGCGTCATCGGTGGCAACGTGTGGCTCACCGAAAGCGTGAAGCCGCACTCGAAGGTCTATCACAAGAGCCAAATCAAAGTGAGCGGCACACAAGACACGCAGCCGGAGGAATACTTGGAATACTACATTTAGAAGTACGATTTACGAGGTACGAAGTACGAATGTGTAGCACATGCTTTAGCCTGTGCCGTTTTGTGCAAAATTCGCCCAAAACGCATCTTACACGCAGGTCAAACGCTGTGCGTCTGGCCGCCTGCCTCCGCCACAGTGGACAGGCCGAGGCAGACAGACAATTACAGGCTCGTATAAGACAGCAGAAGGCCGTTTTGGGCAAAAATCGCCCAAAACGGCCTTTCATACCAAGACAAAAGATTGAGTGCATAAGAAATTAGATGCAATCATCTGGTTATCAGCAGATTTTGCGCTGGCTTCGCCGTTCCGACAAGTCGGGATCCGAAATCCGCATTCCCACTTCCAAATTGGTATCATTCGCCGCTCCTGTTTGCAACCGAATTGCATTTGGCGTAACTTCGTCCGCAAACCCTAACCGCCTTTATTCCTATGAAAATTCGCATCCTGTTTGCCGGTCTCACACTGGCTTTACTATCCGCCTGCGGTGCCAAGCAAGACCCGCTGCTCCAAGAAGCCGCCCAAGTCCATAACCAAGCCATTGCCGTCCATGACGAGGTGATGAAACAATTGGAAGATACCCGACAACTGACGCAAAAACTGAAAGCAAAACGCGCGTCTGCCGACAGCACGGGCCGGGCCGCCATTGACGGCCTGATTGCCGAAATGGACAGCAGCCAGAAAGCAATGGACACATGGATGAACGAAGTAGTGGAAGTGCCCGGCGAAGAAGGCCATGATCACGGCCATGTCCACAAAGAAGGAGAAAGCCACGACCATGCACATGACCACGCCGCCCAACCCGAAGTGACCCCGCAGCAGATGCTCGACATCCAGAAAGAGATGAAGAAGAACATTGAAAAAATACAGGCCGACCTGAACCGACAGATGGAAGCAGCGAAGAAGATGCTGTAAAGGGAAGCCCCACCCCGGCCCTCCCCAAGGGGAGGGAGGAAAGTAGGCAGTGGCATCAGGCAGGCATTAAGGCGTTTTGGGCAAAAATTGCCCAAAACGCCTTTTGCTTTCATTCCAAAATCCGCCCTCCGTGTTCCGAAATTTTTCCCCTCCCCCTTGGGGGAGGCCGGGTGGGGGCTGCGTTCACTTTTCACTTTTCAGCCAGTTTCTTCTCCAACGCCAGCACCTTCTCATTCAATGAACGGATGGCCGCCAGATAGCGGCTGTCCAAGTCAGGCAGGTTGGCGGTTGACTTGAGCGAGGCTTCGTACTGGTAGCCGGGCAGCATCCACGAGGCGTAGCCGCTGTACGGGTCGGGGGAGGCGTAGAGGGAGCGGTACCAATTGCCGTAAGCCATGCCTTTCGCGTCAATGAACGACTTTTCCAAGGCCAGCAGCATTTTGTTCAGTTCCGGCGCGTTTTTCTTGTTCAGTTTGCCGGATTGCAGGGCCGTTGCCAACGCCTGTTGGTAGGCGGTTGCGCTTTGTTTCAGTTCGGCCACGGCTTGCATCA
>JALOMD010000730.1 GCA_025455595.1 Cytophagales bacterium
GTCTTCGCTCAACTCAATGCCAGCCGCCGAATAATCCGCCTTGTTGTGGCTCAAAGCAACCCGAGTGCCTCTCACAAGCCAAAACTGCGCGTTAGGCAACAGCGTTTCGTTGTCAACAGTAGTGTCAAAGCTCGCCTCATCAATCGGATAAATAGTTTGGTAGTTGTATAATTCCCCGTTCGGCTCCGGCAGGTTAATCAAGCAATTGCCATGGTAGTTCAAATCAAGCATTACAAAGCCAGCACGCGGGTTGTAGGCAAGCCGTTCGATGACAATAGCCCATAAGTCGTTTTTTCCGCGAAACACATTCAACCGGCTGTCAATCAGATAATAATACCCGTGTCCCAACTGCACAAGGTCACAATAACCGTATTGACAGTAATCAAGAGTATCCAGAATTTGTTGCTCAGTCAGCATCCGTTTGGTTTTATTATATGGCTAACAACTCGGAAAGGCGTTTTAGGCGAAATTTGCCCAAAACGCCCCTTTGACCGCCGACTGCCACTGCCAACTTTTTTCCGCCTTCACAGTTCAAACTCATCTCCCCACTTCGGGATTTCCACGTGATCGTAGCCGTGCTGGCCGAGGTGGGTGCGGAACGACTCCATGCTCTCCTCTTCGCCGTGGACGAGGAAAATCTGCCGCAGCCGTTCGGGTTGCTGCCATTGCACGAACTCGGTGAGGTCGTCGAGGTCGCCGTGGCCGCTGAACACATCGATGCTCTTGATGCTGGCGAGGATTGGTATCTCCTTATCCTTGGCAATGGACAGGCTTTTCATGCCTTTGAGCAGGCGGTTGCCCAGCGTGCCTTCGGCGGCGAAGCCGACCAGCAGGATGGTGGCGTATTGGTTGGAGAGGTTGGTCATCACGTGGTGCTCCACGCGGCCGCCCGAAATCATGCCCGACGACGAGATGATGATGCACGGCTCGCTGTAGTTGGCAATGGCCTTGCTCTGCTTCATGTCCTGCACGTAGGTCAGGTTCTCGAAGTCAAACAGTTCGCCGTTGTCTTGGTAGAATTCCTTCGCTTCCTTGTTCAACAGGTTGATGTGCTTTTCATAGACCCGCGTGCTGGCCAAAGCCAGCGGGCTGTCGGAGAACACCTTGATGGGCGGCAAGCCCGCCTCGGTGTAGAGCTTGTGCAGCACGTAGAGCAATGCCTGCGTGCGGCCCACGCTGAACGCCGGGATGATGAGCCGGCCCGGCTGGTCCACGCACGTTTCCTTGATGATGCGGGCCAGAGCCGCCTCCGGTGCGTGCGGGTCGGGCAGCAGCGGGTAGTTGCGCCGCCCGATGTCACCCGAAAAGCCGATGGTCTTGCGCGTGCCGTTTTCCTCCACGTCAATCACGATGTTGGCCGCGCCGAGCAGGTGGCCCGTCGGGATGAACGTGACATAAATGTTGTCGGCCACCTTGAACTTCTGGTTGAAACCCACCGTCACAAAGCGGTCAGTGGCCTCGTGGACTTGCTTTTCCAAGTACAATTCCAGCGGATTGAACCTGGGCTTTTTCTTGTTGGCTTTGTTTTTCTTGCCGCCCGATTCGTGCTGTAGTTCCTTCACCCGCTTGGCGTTCAGGGCAGCCGCGTCGCGCAGCAAAATCTCGGTGAGCGGCAGCGTGGCCGTGGTGCAAAGCACTTGCCCTTCGTAACCTTCGCGTATCAGGTTGGGCAGGTTGCCCGAATGGTCAATGTGGGCGTGCGTGAGCAGCACGAGGTTGATTTGCGAAGGCTCGAACGGGAACAGGCTGTAGTGGCCCAACGCCTTTTCTTTGTCGGCCTTCTGTTTGTCCAAGTCGGTGCCGCAGTCTATCAGGATTTTGTATCCGTCGTCCGTCTCCAGCAGAAACATACTGCCCGTCACTTGTCGGGCGGCACCCCAAAATGTCAATTTCATTCAATTCTAAAAATATAAGTAAGAAGTCGTTAGTCGTTAGTCGTCAGTCGGTAGTTAAAGTTAGCCGCAAAAAAAATTGAAAATCAGACATTTGAAGTAGTTTTTGTGCGTCAAAAACAGCACAAACTAATTCTTGTCAGGCACTTGATGCAGATTCAATAACCTTTATTGAGAGAACAAAGGTTCAAAAAAGTTCCTGTGCTACCAAAAATAGTGCGTTGTAAGTAGCAAGTGGTAAGTCGTAAGTGGTAAGTCGGCAGTAGCGGCAGCCGTTGTTAGTCAGAAAAGCGTTTTAGGCAAAAAATGCTCAAAACGCCGGATTCCCCCGGCTAAAGCCGGGGGCCTGCCCCGACCTGTCGGGGGCAAAACGTGGCAAGTCCCATTGGGACTCAAAAGCAGTCCCCGGAGGGGACTTTCAATGTCTTGCCCCCGACAGGTCGGGGGAACCCGGCGTTCGGCGCGGTGGCAGGGCGAATGGTTGTTCGCCCCTACGGACGTTTTAGCCGCTTTTTGCCCAAAACGCCCCCTGACTGCCAACGGCCACTGCTTCTGCCTACCTGCTTTCCGCTTTCTCGTACAATTCCCGCAAGGCAGCTTCCAGTTCCGGGTATTGGTACGCGAAGCCCGCCTCGGCGATGCGCCGGTTCGACACCCGCAGGCTGCCCAGCACCGTGGCGGCAAGTTCGCCGAAGGCCAGCTTCAGCGCAAACTTCGGCACGTTGGGCAGCAGCAGCGGGCGGTTCAGCACGTGAGCCAGCGTGCGGGTGAGGTCGGCGTTGGTGGCAGGGTGCGGCCCCACGGCATTGTACGGGCCGCTCAGGGCGGGGTTTTGCAACGCAAACAACACCATGCGGCACAGGTCGTCCACGTGTATCCACGACATCCACTGGCGGCCGCTGCCCAAGGCCGCTCCGGCACCCAATTTCACCGGAGCCGCGATTTTCGCCAACGCCCCGCCCTGCGTGCTCAGCACGATGCCGATGCGCAGTAGCACCGTGCGAATACCGAGGCTCTCGACCTGTCGCGCCGACTGCTCCCACGCCTTGGTCACCTCGGCCAAGAAGTCGGTGCCGGGCGGGCTGTTTTCGTCGAGCAGCGCGTCACCTCGGTCTGCGCCGTAGAGGCCCACCGCCGAGGCCGAGACGAAGGTCTTGGGCCGGTGGCCGGTGCGGGCCAGCGCGTCGTGCAGCAGCCGTGTGGACTGTGTGCGGCTGTCCATGATCTCGCGTTTGCGGGCGGCCGTCCACCGTTCGTCGGCCACGCCTGCCCCGGCCAAATGCACGATGTGGTCGGCCTGCTCCACGGCACCGACTTCGATTTGCTGCTGGGCCACGTCCCACTGCCAAACGGCGGCACCGGGCACGGCTTCCTTGCGGCGGCTCACCACCGACACGCGGTAGCCGCTTGCGGTCAGTATTTCAATCAGCCGCGAGCCGACCAAACCCGTGCCGCCGGTAATCAATACGTTTTCCAATGTCGAATGATTGAATGATGAATGAGTGCATGTAATGCGGAAGTCGGAGGAAAGGCGTTTTGGGCGATTTTTGCCCAAAACGCTGTGTAAGGCAACCTGTCGGTTCGATACAGAGTCAGGTACGCCCTTCTACTAATCTTTATTCCTCTCTGCGTCCTTTGCGGTTCTTTTTTGCGCCTTTGCGTGAAACAAAGATTTTTCACGCAAAGGCGCAAAGACTTTCGCAGAGGCCGCGAAGAAACAGGAGAACAACCTGAAGCACGCTTACG
>JALOMD010000731.1 GCA_025455595.1 Cytophagales bacterium
GCCGGGTGGCCGCAGGGCCGCAACTGGATTGACAGCAGCAGCCTGCTGTTCCGAATGCGCCTGCCGCAAATGATTTTCGCCGCCGCCGAAACCCGTACCGAGGCCAAAGACGACGGCGACGTAGCCACAGCCGACAAGTCCCGTCCCGGCAAAACGCTGCAAACCACCACCGACTGGCCCCGGTTTGCCGCCGCTTTCAACCGGACAAACGACCAAAATCTGCCCAAAACGCTGGCCGATTTTCTTTTGTCGGTTCCGTTGACAACGCAGCAACGTGATTTTCTGAAACGCAGCACCAATCGCGAGGGATGGGTCAGAGACTTGGCCATGATGCTGGTTTCGCTGCCGGAGTATCAGTTGGGGTAAGAAGCCCCCACCCGGCCTCCCCCGAAGGGGAGGAGAAGATTGCGGAAAAGCGTTTTGAGCATTTTTTGCCTAAAACCCGCCGCTACGGACGAAACCTGACACTGACATTCAATCAGTTGAGACGTTTTTTTAACGTGAGTTATGGAAAAGAGATTTTTTGTCATTTCGACCGAAGGGAGAAATCCGGCCGCAGGATTCGCGAAAGTCCATCAGGTTCGCGTGCCGTAAGCCGGATGTCTCACAATGTTCGACATGACAAACAAAACCGCGTTCTTTTGAGCATAAATGCCTGACAATCAGCAACATTATCCATAACTCACGTTTTTTTTACTGACCACTAACGACTTACGACTCATAAAACCATGAAACGGCGCAATTTCCTTTCCAAATCGGCACTGGCTACGGCCGGCACGATGCTGATACCGAACTTTCTGAAAGCCTTCGAGCGGCAGCATCTGAACAGCCGTGTCCTCGGCGAGCGGAAGTTGGTCATCGTACAGCTTTCGGGCGGCAACGACGGGCTGAACACCGTGGTGCCGCACCGCAACGATGTGTACTACCGGCTACGTCCCCAACTGGCAGTGGAAGCGGGCAAAGTGCTGACCCTGAACGACGAAATGGGCCTAAACCCGGCCATGACGGGCCTGAAGCAACTCTACGACGACGGCCTGCTCTCGGTGTTGAACAGCGTGGGCTACCCCAACCCCGACCGGTCGCACTTCCGCTCGATGGACATCTGGCAGACGGGTTCGGCGGCTGAGGAATACTGGCAGACGGGATGGGTGGGGCGGTATCTGGACGCAGCCTGCGGCGGCACTTGCACCCAGCCCTACGACGCAGTGGAAGTGGACGATACGCTGAGCCTTGCCCTCAAAGGCGAGCGGCTCAAAGGCTTGGCCGTGCCGCAACCGCAGAAACTGCACCAGCTCACGCACGAGCCGCTTGTTCGCGAAATCAGTGTCCGACGACCTCCCGACGACCACGAACACGAAACGGTGGGCTACCTGTACAAAACCCTCGGCGAAACGGTGTCGTCGGCGGCGTACTTGTACGACAAATCGAAGATTTACAAAAGCAAGGCCGACTATCCGAACACCGACTTGGGCCGCAAGTTGCGCACCGTGGCGGAACTGATTTTGTCGGGCGTGGAAACCAGCGTTTTCTACGTGTCCATGACGGGCTTTGACACGCACGTGGGCCAAAAGCAACGGCAGGAGACGCTGCTGAAACAGTATGCCGATGCCATGCGGACTTTCGTCTATGACCTGCGCCAAAACAACCGCCTCGACGAAACGCTGGTGATGACGTTTTCGGAGTTCGGACGGCGGGTGGCGCAAAACGCCAGCAACGGCACCGACCACGGCACGGCCAACAATGTGTTTTTAGCGGGTGGCAAACTCGCCAAACCGGGCCTGTTCAACGCCGCCCCCGACCTACAAAACCTCGACGCGGGTGACCTGCGTTTCCAAGTGGATTTCCGGGACATCTACGCCACCCTCCTCCGCGACTGGCTCCGCACCGACGACACGACCATCCTCGGCCGCCGAATGCCGGGGTTGAAGTTGGTATAAGGCTCCCGACCCTCTCTGTCCGAACCTTGACTCGCAGGATTGAAAGATTGCCTTGATTGAGGAAAGTAGGACTTTCGCTGGTAGCTCCGAATGGCATTCGGAGAGCCACGCTGGCGTGGCTTGACTGCGGCGAATCACTCTTCGGGCGAATCCCGACCTGTCGGGACTATAACAATGCCCCGTTTCTCACGCCAAGCGAAAGTATTGTAAAGAATCATGCTAATCTTATAATCCTGCGAATCAAGGTTCGGATAAAAAGGCGTTTTGGCCAAAAATCGCCTAAACCGCCCGTCTGAATTGGCTTCGCCCAACTGACGTTTCTGAATTCACAATTGGCTTCGCCGAACCTTCAGTTTCCGAATTGAAATCGTACTTCATACCTCGTAATTCGTACTTCAAAGTCACGGACGCATCATCTTGCCCATGAACAAGATGGCACCAGAATTCTGTTCTCGAATCAGATAAACGAACGGGCGGTTGAACGCAATCGTAGGCGGGCCAGATGGGGACGACACTTTCTCTACAATTGCCACCGACGTTACCGCTGCTGCTTCGGTGCCTTCTTCATCCACTT
>JALOMD010000064.1 GCA_025455595.1 Cytophagales bacterium
CACCAGCAACGACTACATGCCGCCCGAAATCCCCGCGCTGCCGTCTTTCCGGCTACAAAGGTCGGTGTCTTCGATGATCAAGAAACACGAATTGGACTACTGGACAGGCACCGTCTATACCACCAACCGCCGTGTGTGGGAACACGACGCAAAGTTCAAAGATTACCTCCGCGAAATCCGAGCCATGGCGATTGACATGGAAACGGCCACGATTTTCATCGTAGGTTTCGCCAACTCCATTCCGCACGGCGCGTTGCTGCTCGTTTCTGACAACCCTATGACCCCCGACGGCGTGAAAACCTCGGTGAGCGACAAGAAAGTGACGGCTGCCTTCGCCTACAAACACCTCGAAATCGGCATTGATGCACTGGTCGAGTTGGCAAACTCCGGCGAGTCGGTGAAGCACTTGAAGTTTGAGTAAAGCTCAGTTTTTGACGGGAGCGTTTTGGGCAAAAAACACCCAAAACAGCCGCCCAACCTTCATAGGGATCAAAACCCTATGAAGGTTGGGACAGCGGGCGTTCTAAGCGAAAATCGTTCAAAACGGGATTGTGAAGGCGGCTGTGCCGCCAAGTGTTTTGGGCATTTTTTGCCCAAAACGCCTATGCCATTCCGACTACTTCTTAAACAGCGAATCCACAAAGGCTGTCTTGTCGAACAACTGAAGATCGGCGATTTTCTCACCCACGCCGATATATTTGACCGGAATCTTGAACTGGTCGGATATGCCGATAACCACGCCGCCCTTGGCTGTGCCGTCAAGCTTGGTGATGGCTAATGCGGTCACGTCGGTGGCCTTGGTGAACTCCTGCGCCTGTACAAAGGCATTCTGGCCGGTGCTGCCGTCCAGCACCAGCAGCACTTCGTGCGGGGCCTGCGGGATCACCTTTTGCATCACCCGCCTGATTTTGGTCAGTTCGTTCATCAGGTTCACCTTGGTGTGCAAGCGACCGGCCGTATCCACGATGATGATGTCGGCTTTCTGCTCAACCCCTTGGCGCACAGCGTCGTAGGCTACTGATGCAGGGTCGGTGTTCATGCCGTGGTCAATCACCGGCACGCCCACCCGCTGCCCCCAAAGCTTGAGCTGGTCAACGGCGGCGGCCCGGAAAGTATCGGCGGCCCCAAGCACCACCTTGTGGCCCGCTTGATGGAATTGCGCCGCCAGTTTGCCGATGGTGGTGGTTTTGCCCACGCCGTTCACGCCCACTACCATAATCACGTAAGGACGCGTGTGGTCTGGCACGTCGAAGTTTTTCACATCCTGCGAACGGTTCTCGGACAGCAGTTTGGCTATTTCCTCGCGCAGAATCACGTCCAGTTCGGCGGCGTTGAGGTACTTGTCTTCGGCCACACGCCGCTCAATCCGCTCGATGATTTTCAGCGTGGTGGCCACACCCACGTCCGACGTGAGCAGGATTTCTTCCAACTCATCAAGCACCTCTTCGTCCACCTTCGACTTCCCGATGACGGCTTTTCCCAACTTTGCCAAGAAACTGGTCTTGGTTTTTTCCAGTCCTTTGTCCAGCGATTCCTGCTGTTGCTCTTTGTCGCGTTTGAAAAAGTCGAAGAGTCCCATGGTTAAGTCGTAGGTGGCAAGTCGTAAGTGCAAAGTCGTTAGTAGTCAGTCGTCAGCGGTCAGTTTATCACTGGACAAAAAAGAAAAGAGGGTTTGCCGGGCCGCTCTTTTTTCTTTGTTCTTTCTTCTTTCTTCTTTTGTCCAGCAGTATGTACAAACCGATTTCTGTCAGGCACTTAAGTGGTAAGTAGTCAGTCGTTGGCGGTGTTTTGGGCAAAAATTGCTTAAAACGCCCATCTGGGCGATGTGCAACCGGAATGGAAGCAATGGGCCTAAAATAACAAAAAGTCCCGGCAAGGGGACTTTCTGAAAAAATCGGAGCGAATGTCTTAGCGTTTCAGGGCTGCCTGCACGTCTTCGGTCGAAACCATTTCCTCTTTGAAGGTGTACGCACCGGTCTTGGGCGACTTCACCGCCTTGATCACTTTGGCAAATCCTTTGCCATCGTTTTTCTTCAGGGTAGCAACTACTTTCTTAGCCATTTTGCAGAGTCGTTGTCAGGTTATTTGATTTCCTTGTGCAGGGTTACTTTGCGCATGTACGGGTTGTATTTTTTCAACTCGATGCGTTGCGTGGTGTTCTTGCGGTTCTTGGTCGTGATGTAGCGAGACATGCCCGGCACGCCGGAGTTTTTTTGCTCGGTGCATTCCAAAATCACTTGGATGCGATTGCCTTTCTTAGCCATTGTTACAGTATTTTTGATGTATTCGGATACGGTCTCAAAAACGGGACTGCAAAGGTAAACTATTTTTTTATAATTGAAATATGGTTTGTGGAGATTTTTTGCAAAAACAAACTGATTGAATGTTTTTAATAACAATCTGATTTTCAGCATTTAAGCTGCGATAGTTTGGTAGTGTCGAAAATTTTTTCGCATTTTTTTGCCCGCCACCGTTGCGTGCAATGCGTAAATGCCTACCTTTGCACTCCGGTTACACACATGGAGGCTTAGCTCAGCCGGTTCAGAGCATCTGCCTTACAAGCAGAGGGTCGGGGGTTCGAATCCCTCAGCCTCCACTCATTCCGAGTTGTTCCTTCAATACCCCCCAATTTTACAGATTGGGGGGTATTGCTTTTTTCAATCCTCCATAGCTTCCTATCTTTTTGGTGAACGGTTCGATTAACAAAGGAATAACGACCCTGCTCATCAAATCAAACAGGGTACTGAACTACTGTTTGCAAATGGCATGACTGCAAAGTGATTGTCTGTAACTTCCCCTCAAGTACAAGCCAGCGTTGGCATTGTCTGAAATGCACTGATGCCGATATGTAATAAACACATACGCAACCACAAACATACCATAGACAATAGGACGTTTTAGGTAAAAATTGCCCAAAACGCTGGTTCTCAACCAATACAGATTTATTCAAAGTATGCATCCTGCCTATCACGCAATTGCCCTACCGGAAACAGACATTCAACAGGTGCCTGTTTCCGGTAGGGCAAGAACTTATTGAATTCAAGCAGTAGAGAAAGCCGGCGTTTTAAGGCTTTTTTGCTTAAAACGCTCTATTTGTCTGCATAAAACAATCGGGTTTCTTTTGTGCTGATGCTGATACTTATACCAAAATAAAAGACTGATTGCGTAAGTAATTCGATGCAATCATCTGATTATCAGCGAATTTTGTATTCAAAAATCCGCATTTCCACTTCCAAATTGGTATTAATGCTGTACTATGATTTTCACAACTTGGCGTTTTTTGCCATTGGTTACAGACAAAACATACTGGCCATTTTGGAGATTGTTCACCGGGACAGACAATGTGTTACCTCCGGCTTGGGCAGCCTGCTTTTGTTTGTACACTTGTGAACCCAAGATGTTATAGACGGTCACTTCAACGGCATCAGGTGTATTTGACTGATACTGAACCGTAACGGATTGGTCGGCAGGGTTCGGATACGCAATCATGGGTTCTTCAAACTCGCCTGCTGTCCGTGTTGTTGCCAGTGGCTGGGTATCAAGGCGATACAAGCGGGAAGCAGGTATAGCTTGTTTGCTAATGCCCGGCCCTGCGTAAGAAACTTTTAACGTTTCGCCCCCGGTATGCTCGAAGTATTTCACACGAATGGCATGTTTGCCGGCTTTCAGGGCGATGGGTTTGCCTGAGACCTCTTTCGGCGGGTGAAGATTGTCGTTGGAGACAACTTCGGTAGTGCCGATGAACAGTTTGCTGCCATCATCCGAATGGGTATAGAAGGTGTATTCACCATCAGTCGGAATGTTCACGTAGCCACTGAAAACAAAGCCGAAATAATCTTGACGCTGGCGGGGAGTCAGGGTGAAATTGGTAACCGTACCTTTCTTCACAAGGTTGCTGGCTGTCATGCCGCCAACACTGTAGAACTTGCCTTGGTGGTAATCGTAATCCAGTCCGTTTACCGTATTGGCCGGGTTTTCAGGCTCGCGGTAGGTCACAGGCGGCTGATCCAAGAGTTTGACAGTGCCAAACTTGGCGGGGCTGCTCCAAGAAAGGTCTTCGGTAGTCCACCAGGCCTTCTTGCCATCCTTGTTGCCGCCTCCGCCTGCATCATTATCCACCAGCATCACATCCAGACCTATGTAGAGGCCATTGGCAGGAGTAACGCCCATGTCCGCCCACGCAAAAGAGAACTCGGTCTGGTAGCCGCCCGCGATGTCAACCTGGCTCACTTTGGCATTGGCCACCGACATAGTGCCCGATCCGGTGGTGAGTTGGGTTCCCTTCCAAGCGAACAGAAGTTGTTTGGTAGAAGGGGAATGGGCACTGGATTTGGCATTGGTTGCATCAAGGTAAATCTCCACCGCATCGGTGTTCCAGATGTTGCTGGCATTTGCAGCCGACACCAGTGCGTTGTCAGTGGTTTTGACCAATAAATAGAGATTATTCTGATCCCAAAGGACTTTGTACGAGCCAGACAAATCCTGGTCATTGTCCACTATGCCGGAGTTCACCTTGGCGATGGGATAAGCGGTGGCGGCATTCCAGGCGGCTTCCGCCGTGCCGTCCACGGTGATGGCTTGCGTTGCTTTGATGGCTATTGCTTTTTCAATGGCCGTAACCGTCAGAACCGCTTCTTGGCTGGTCACTTGGCCTAAGGCATTGGAAACACGGACTGAATATTTTTTTCCGTTCTTTTCCGCTCCCACTTGCAGCAATTGCAAGGTTGGATTAGTGGCTCCGCTGATGGCCACCCCGTTCTCGAACCATTGGTATTGCATGGGTTGCTGCCCCACGACACCGACTTTGAACGAAGCTCCACTGCCTTCGGCTATGGTTAGCGATTGGGGCTGCTCGACCAAGGTAGGGGTTTTGACTTCGGGCGTGTTCACGTTGGCGGCTATCCAGTCTTGGATGGCCCGGTATTTGAAGGCGAGATGATCCGGTTGCCCAATGTATTCTTTGGTTCCAAAAGCATAACCCCTGAAGTAGCCGCCATAGTGTTGAAAGCTTACCATTGATTCAAGATAAGGAGCCATTGCATTTAAAAACTCTATACAGAATTGGTACATCAGAGGTCTGCGGTTTCCGAACTCACCGTTTTTGGTGACGTGCTGCCCCCCTTCGTATGCAATTAATGGAATGTTAAAGCCCGAATTGGCCAAAACTGCGTATTGCTCTTTTACCGCGTTAACCACTCTGTCCCGCATGTCCGTGCGCAAATCCTCCAGCAAGGTGGGACTCACCCCATCTATCGTATTGATACCCACATACGGCGCAAGACCATAATAGTCCGGGTAAATTCCAGTCGGGTTCACGGCAGGATCGGCCAAGGCATCCAGATGCACCCGTACCAAATTTGGCTGAAGCGTCCAACCGGACAACACCTTTTTCACGCGGCTTTGGTCGGCACCGAACACATCATTGAAAATGGTGTACATCTGGGTGCAACGGTGGACGTAATACCGGAAACGGGCATATTCGTTCTCACCGAACCAGCCGTAGCGTTTGAAATTGCCCTGGTGAAAACCCAGTGCTTTCCCCTGGTCGGTGGCAAATTTCTCAGCTCCGAAACCGGCAAACACTTCATTGGAATACTCCAGATACACGTTGAGCGACGGATCCAGGTATTGCTTGATGGTAGCGGCCATCTGCCGCATGTAATCATCGGTGGCGGCGTGCGGAACGGGCACCCAGAGGTGTGATTTGTTAATGTTGCACAAACGGATGAGCCACTCAAGTGCAATGCCTTTCATAATAGCGACTCGCGGGACATTATGATTTGGGGGGGAGGATTGATCCTGCTCGGTGGGCAGGCGCCGATCCGACCAGTTGGCCACCCAGTTGTTGTTGATGTTATACAAAGGCATGAAACGCAGAATCTTATAGTTCTTCACTTCATTGAGAAAAACCGGGTTGAAGGGATTCGATGTGGCGTAGTTGGCCCACTCGGTCTGGAAGTTTACCCCGGCCTTCCATATGCCGGCCGTATCACTCCCGAAATCCGTACCCATCACCATCGCGTCGGCGGCAGGAGCCAACGCACTGGTGGTAACCGATAACGAACTGCTCGCAGCCGACTCGTTTCCCAACCGGTCTATGGCTTTCACCGTGATGGCATAGGTAGTGTTGGGTGACAAGGCGAAAAGGCGTTCCGCAGTGTTGGCGGTGGTGCCCCACAGTGCATCGTTGACATACAGCTTGTACGCCGATACGCCGGTGCCTACGTCGGTTGAGGCGTTCCAGCTTACATCGGCATAGGTACTGGCGGTTGCAACCGCTTTCAGATTGGTGGGTGCGGTGGGCGGCGTTACGTCCAAGTCGGGCGGGGGCAGCGAACCGAACGAAAACACACCCCGAACATGTGTTCTCGGGCCGTTGATTTCGGAATACTCCGAGGCTTTTATGTTCGTACGGTCGTAGAGGACATCCCAATTGGTCTTGTCATTCGAGCCTTCGCAACGAATCCCTTGCAAATTACCCCCGTTAAAGGGGTACAACGTGACTTCCACCCCGGTGGGATAGGCGGTTAAGGTCTTGAAAGTCAGGGTAAATTCCTTGCCCGGGAGTGCGTACCAATGGGTGTTCCGGTCGTTGTCAAAAAGTTTGTAAGGAGGGTCAAAAACGTTGATGTTGACGTTGGAGCTTGATATTTCAATGTCGTCGTCACCGGCGTTTGCGGAAATCGGATTTATCGGTAGTTTCCGATCCCCCATGAGTACACGCATTTCAGGGAAAATCAAAGCAGTCCCATTGCTATTGGTTGCTGTTACCCAGAACCGAAAATGCTTATAGGCTTTTGCTATCGGTGCGGGTGCGGTTTTGACTGCCACTGAGCCTTTTGCCGAAGCGTTGTACTCTTTGTCGTAGGCCACCACCTCAACGGTGTAGTCGGTGTCCGGTTTCAAGACGTAGTTTACTCCGTAAGTGGTATTGGTTGTGAAGCCTTGCGATTTGCCGTCGAGAAACACCTCGTATCCGGCAATGCCGCTGCCAGCATCCACCACTGCGGGCCATGAAATCTGCGCACTGTTGTGGGTAACCGTCGTGGTGCTGGGCACAGGAGCGGGCGGCGGGGCTACATCCACGGCCACGGGCGTGGTGCCGAACGGAAAGGTGCCGGTGAGCTTGCCGTTGTCAGGAAAATAAACAGCGTTGTCCATGTTGGCCGGCGACTCATAGATCACCGTCCAGCCGGCAGCGGGGTCGTTGGAACCCTCCACCCGGAATTCTTTCAAAACGCTTGCAGCCGATGCCTTGGTGATGCGCACAGCCGTGGGATAAATCACATGGTCTTTGAAATCCAAGATGACGGGGGTTTCATTGGTGCTGCCACCGGGCAGAGAAGTTCCGGTTGTCTTGGAAAGGTCGTATAACCGGAAAATATTAAATATGGTGGGGCTTGGATTGCCTGCACTCACCTTGGCTTCCCAGCTTTCGCCGGTGCTTTGCAGGGCAAGTTTGGGGTAAACCACCGTTCCGTTCAGCCATTCGATTTCCCATAGGCCCAAGTTCGAACCTGCGGGGTTTTGCTCCAATACAAATTTGACGAATCGGTAGCCGGTCGCTTCCGCCTTGCCCTCTCTGATGGTTGGTGTGGTATTATCAACAACCCAAGGAGTTCCGAATAGCGGCGTGTTCAGAATCAGTCCGACCAAAAGGCCATACGCTACGGCCAGGATGGCGTGTTTTCCCGGCAAGCCAACGCACAATAATCTTGATAATAGTCTTTTCATACGTGTGAAGTGATTGATTGGTTGAGATAGTGGAGTTGTTACGATGCTACAGAAACGCGAGGCCGGTTGCACACTCATGGGACTTTCGCTTGCAGGCAAAAGAGACGGTGCTTGTAACTCTTGTAACTCCGAAATCGAAGATTCGACGAAGTCAATGGTATTCGGAGTGCCACGCTTGCGTGGCTTAACTGCGGCAAAAGTCGCTTCGCGACTACTCCGAATACCATTGACTTCGTCGAATCTTCGATTTCGGAGTTACAAACGAAAGTCCTAACTCAAATGGATAGTGGGCACTTACGTTTCCAGAAAGAATTCTTAAAAAAGTGAGGCGTTTTCATAAGTAAAGAAGAGTTAAAAGGGTTAGAAAAGAGTTAAAATGACTTCAAAAAGAAAGTTTGCATTGCGGTGGACGAAGGAATAGCCGTTGAAGGAAATAGCTTTGTCAAAGGATGAAAGTTAGGGATAATAAAAATCAACCTTCTGATTATCAATTGGTTACAAAACTGTTTCAACCCTTTTTGACTGGGCTGGCTTTATTGAAAAACCAACATAAAATTGAACTTTTTTCATAGTCTTGTACATGACTCTTCTGACCTTTTTTTTGCACTTTCTGATTAAAATATAGCAATAAATTAAGAACAGTAAATAATAGACTGTCGCAGAAGCGCACCACTCAAACGTAAGCACCGGTGAGAAACAAAGCGTACCGTCTGAATTCAGACTTTTAACAGAGGAGAAGTACTTGAGAAGAGAGCAAGAAGGGGACAGGAGAATGGTTCAATCCAGAAACGCTGTGATGTAACATCACGCCACGGCGTGATGCGTCACCGAAGGCGGGTTTTAGCCAGCGAAAAGATACTATTGGTCGAGAAACAAAAAGATGTCGGAATTCAAACTCCCCTCCTTTTTTCAAGGAGGGGCTGGGGGTGGTCACACGCCCGGACAGTAGGCGATGCCGCATTGCAAGGCTCGGCGTTTGCGGCTTGTACGATTGTCCAATCACCGAGGCCTGTGTGCCACAGGCCTCGGTGAAAAGTTTTGGGCAAAAATTGAGAAATCCCGCAACAGGCGGGAATGCTCAAAACGCCACTTGAAACCCTATCGGATTTGGCTTTTCCGCATTTACGTTTGACTTCGTCGAAATGTCAATTCGATGAAGTCAATCTTCGATTTCGCACAGGCTGAAGCATGTGCTACTTTCCAAAATAGTGAGCTAAAAGCCAATAGCTCTCTGCTTATAAGCTACCGAATCCGTTCGAGCAACACCAGCCAGTCTTGCAAAATAGGGCCGGGCGGTACGCGCCAACCTTTTTCGTCGGCTCCGGTCACCTCCCCGATAGGCGTTCGGTTGCCGGTGAGCGGGTCAATGAAACTTGCCCGGTAGCGAAGGCCCGGTTCCAGTCCCTTCACCCGGAAATCGCGCCAGTCGGGTAGAATCTTGGGGAAGTAGAGCAGCCGCCACTCGTTCGGCACCCCGGCGGCATAGGGCATCAGCACGTCTTCCGGCGAGGCACCGGGACTGATCCATTCGGGGTGCGGCTCCATCTGCCAATACGGCAATGACAGCAAGATTTTGCGGGCAACGCCCACGTGGGTGGCACCCAGCCATTGGCAAGCGTCTTCCCAAGGCGCGTTGCCCCAAGTGATGCCGGTGGGCGAGGCTCCAAACGGCTCGGTACGCGTATTGAACTGCCAGATGGCATCGGCCCCGTAGCAATGCCCCACCGCCCCCGACAACACCGCACTCCAGAACGCCACTCGCTGCACCTTTTCGCGACTTTCGCCGTGCATCCCTTCGAACACAATCTCGCCCATTAGGAACGGCTTTCCGGCGTAGGCTTGGTTTTGCTTCGTTTCAATCATGTGCCGATAGCCGCTTGCCAGCGATTCCTTGTC
>JALOMD010000732.1 GCA_025455595.1 Cytophagales bacterium
AAAATGGCCGTGGGCGACCAAAACACCTGCCAAACGGCTCCCAACAGCAGAAAAACGGCGTAGGGAACAAAAAACGAACGGTTGGCGGCAAGCAGTGAAAACATGAATCCGGGAGGTTCGGCAACGAAATACCGAGCGAAAATAAGGAAAAAACCGATTGTCCTCCCAATAGCACACGGATTGAACGGATGAAATGGATTTGAACAGATTCAAAAATCCGTTTTTTTATCCGTTGCATCCGTTCAATCCGTGTGCCATTGGCGTTTTGAACAAAAATTGCCCAAAACGCTAAACGGTTTTCCCATCCCTCGCCCGCCAAAGGTACTTGCAGGCCAGCGTGCGGTGCGGTTGCCAAGCATCCGCGATTTGGTGCAGGCGTTTGTACAAATCTTTGCCGGTTTCGCGCAATCATGGACTGCCGGATGCCGAGGTCGTCGATGGGAAATATGTCGGGGCGGTTCATGGGGAACATGAGCAGCATTTGCACCGTCCAGCGGCCCACGCCCTTGATTTGCGTCAGTTCGGCAATCACTTCCTCGTCGGTCAGGTGGTCGAGCCGCTCCATGGTAACCGGGTTTGCCAAGTGAAACGCGGCAATGTTGCGGATGTACGCCGCCTTCTGCCCCGACAGCCCGACACTGCGCAAAACGTCCGTTTCTAAAGCCAGCACCTGCGCGGCCTCCGGGTAGTTGTCGGCGAACAAGCCGCAGAAACGGGCGAAAATCACATCGGCCACGCGCACCGACAACTGCTGCGACACCACTGATTCGAGCAGGGCCAAGTACAAGTCGTTGCGCACCGACGGCGGCGGCGCAGGTATGGTTTCGACCAAGCGGGTCATCACCGGGTCGTGCAGGTGCCAAGACATAACAGAATGCGGATGTTGGAATGCGGAAAAGTCAAAAGTGAGTTTTGGGCAAATTTTGCCTAAAACGTCTTTCTGCCAGCAATTATACGCTTTGTTACGATTGGAAAAACTGTTTTCTTGTGCAACAGGCACGCGAGGCTTTTATTTGCGTACGCCGTTTTGGATAATTTTTGCCCAAAACGCAATAATTGCTGTAATTTTCAAGAGTTTCAATCCGATTGTTGTTTTTATGATTGACAAATATTTCCGGGCCTATCTGTGGTTAGGTGCCATTTCGGTCTTGCTTTCGCTTTTGTTGGTACTGGCGGCGGCCTTCAATCATTTTCACGAGGAAATCACTTCTTTGAAAATCAGTGATTTCCTCAGAAACATGGCTGTTTTTGTGCCCGCTTATTCGTTGGGCGCCATTTGGTTGTGGTATGCAAAACCGGTTTGGGAAAACAAGAAGCTGAAGTTTTCCCGATTGCTCTGGAAAACAAGCTATGTATTTTTGGCTCTGTACTGGATTTGCCGGATTTGCGTGGAATTTACCCCAAATGAACTACTGGGCTTCGGCGGTGGCTGGACAGTCTATCCGCCGCTGAACGCGAACCCAATGGAAAGCCCTTTTCTAAGTGGCTTGTTGAGTAAAACGTTTTTTGAAATGTTGGGAATAGGATTTGTTTTGCTGGCGATGCTTTGCAATTGTTTGAATCTGCTTATTGTAATTTATACAAAGCGGAAAAGTACGGTTTCTGTAAAACACAAGATTATCAACGTACTGCTGAGTGTGCTGAGTGTGCCGGTTGTGTTGGCATCGGTACTGCTTGTTGTCGGCAGGGTGTTTCTGTTCAGTGACAGAATGTTCGGCAGTTCGTTTTTTCTATCAGACATCTACATAGCGGGAGCGGAACCGCCTACAGAAAGTGTTCGGGACACGATGGTAAGCCATACAATTCAGAATACGCCCTACACATTGCCGTTTACGTTCTGTTTATGGTTGCTTTGTTCCAGCAAACCACGCTCTGTCATCGGCATCTGCTTTGTCATTTTTTCTGTTGCGGCCACTGTTTTGATGCTTTTTTTGTCAAAACGCTTTTCAACTATAGAAGTTCAATTGCATGACACGTATTATGTTCTGAACAGCACCAACCAGTCTTGGCATTATTTCCTGTTTTTCGGATTCATCGCTGTTCTCTATCAATTGGCGGTTTTGAATAGACAGTCTTTGTCACACAGAATGGGCTTTGCGCATATGTTTCTGTTTGTCTGCGGCTTTGCATTGTTTTTTATGGCACAACACGGGGCTTGGCAACACAGGTACATGGAATCCGAAAATCAAGACGCATTCGCTCAAATGACAGAATTTCACGGAAGGCTACTCGTAACAGGTGTGCTGCTCATGGCAGTCGGGCAGGCGATTTTTGTTGTGGGTTATTTCCTGAACCGTCGTCGAAAAAGCATCTCCCCCGCTACGTGATGGGCGAATAGGCGTTTCGGGCAAAAATCGCCCGAAACGCAAGGTTTTACGTACCAAGCCGTTTTTGAATCAGGTTCGGATTTTGTTTTTGGTGAAACACGGCGAGAACCTGAATCTGTTGCCGCGCGTCTTCAACGGCGTAATAAATCTTGTAGGGAAATCGCTCCATAAACGCCCGCCGAAAATGCAAATACTCTGCCTGATAGGCGGCCGGGTTTTGCCTGATTTGGGCTACCGTTTCATCGAACTTTATCAGAAATTCAACCCC
>JALOMD010000065.1 GCA_025455595.1 Cytophagales bacterium
TTTCAGTTCCTGCTCGGAGGCGCGTTTCATTTCGGCCTTGATTTCCTCGTAAGTGGCAGGCGTTTTCAAACGGGCCGTCAGGTCAACCACCGACACATTGGCCACCGGTACGCGAAACGACATTCCGGTCAGTTTGCCTTTCAGTTCGGGAATCACCAAACCCACGGCCTTGGCGGCACCGGTTGACGACGGGATGATGTTTTGGTACGCACCCCGGCCGCCGCGCCAGTCTTTCATCGAAGGGCCGTCCACGGTTTTCTGCGTGGCCGTCACGGCATGTACGGTGGTCATCAGGCCTTCCTCGATGCCCCATTTGTCGTTCAACACTTTCGCCAGCGGAGCCAGGCAGTTGGTGGTGCAGGAAGCGTTGGAAATGATGCTCATGTCCGGTTTGAACGACTTTTCGTTCACGCCCATCACAAACGTCGGCGTGTCGTCTTTGGCCGGGGCCGAGATGATGACGCGTTTGGCACCGGCTTTCAGGTGCGCACCTGCTTTTTCCTTGTCCAAGAACAGCCCGGTGGACTCGACCACGAAGTCGGCACCGATGTCGCCCCATTTCAGGTTGGCGGGGTCTTTTTCGGCGGTGACGCGGATGACGTTGCCGTTCACGACCAACTGGCCGTTTTCCGTTCTCACATCGCCTTTGAATATGCCGTGCGTGGAGTCGTAGCGCAGCATGTACGCCATGTAGTCCACGTCAATCAAGTCGTTGATGCCGACGATGTCAATGTCGGGGTGGTTGGTGACAGCCGCCCGGAACACCAGTCGGCCGATGCGACCAAACCCGTTGATGCCTACTTTGATTTTAGCCATGGGTATGGAAAGGTTAAGGTTTCAATTTGCGGCGGCAAATTGTGTAATCTTTCCAAGACACGCAAGGAGGAGGGGTTAGAGAATTGGAAAATTGAAAGATTGGAAGGTTAAAGGCTAAAAGTTAAAGGTTAAAAGTTACAGGTTATGAGATTGGGTTGCCAAGGCGTTTTGGGCGTTTTTCGCCCAAAACGCCTTGGCCAGTTAAACTTTCAACTTGTAACCTTCAACTTGTAACCTTCAACCCTCTCTCACGCCACCAGCAGCGAGTCCATTTCGGCTTGGAGTTGCTCGATGGTTACCGGCTTGACCAAACAAGAGGCTTTGGGGGTGTTGCCGATGCGAACGGCACTGTCGGGGTCGAGCAGGCCGGTGACAAACACCACGGGCACGTCGGCAAACTCCCTGATTTGGGCAATGGTCTCGATGCCGTCCCACGCGCCGCGCAGCCGGATGTCCATGAGGATAATGTCAGGATGGCAACGCCGGACAGCCTCTATGGCCGATTCACCGTCGTAAACCATGTCCACAATTTCGTAATCGGAAGTTTGGAATTTTTTGTGCAAGAAGAAAGCCATCAGCAGTTCGTCTTCCACGATGAGGAGTTTTTTCATGAACCAGCGTTGTGTTGCGTTTTAGGCGAAAAACGGACTGGTGCGGAAATCGGGGAAAATGACCGAAGTGTCGTCAGAAGCCTCATCCTTTTGTGAATGCCTGCTCATTTGCCCCTTAGAGCAGACATTCTGACTGGCGAGTCAACTCCGGTTCACACAGGTGAGCCAGAGAGGATGAGGTTCTGCGACGGTCACTATCAGCTTTGCCGTTACAAAAGTAACGCCGCCACACGCGTTGCGAAATAGCCGAAAAGAACCTTTTTCCAGTGGTGATTTCGCACCAGTATAATTATGAGTAATTACAGTGATATGACTATAGTTAGAAACCACTAAGTATTCAGTCGTTAGTCATTAGTCTTTCGTGAAAATAAAAATATAATTAATTGACAATCAGGTATTTAAAGCTTTTCTTGTGCGCCGAAAATTTCATCACTGGACAAAAGAGAAAAGAGGTTTTGCCGGGCTTTAATCACTCTTTTTTCTTTGCTCTTTCTTCTTTGTCTCCAGCGATGAGGCCGAAAATAGCACAAGCTAATTGCTGTCGGTCACCTACAAATGATTGCTTGAATAGCTGCATTCGATGGATTTTTGGTTGTCACCCTGTAAAAACAGCATTTTTGTGCAACCCTATTCAAGCCATTAGTGTCCAAAAATCGAAAATGTCAACAAAGCCGCTGCTGTTAGAGGTTGTTTAAAGTTTTGTTTTGCCTAATCGTTTTGGGCATTTTTTGCCCAAAACGCGGTGAACACGCAGGTCTGCACGCAAGGCGGGAAGACCGGAAGCACAGGCTCGCCAAAGACAACTGGCTTGCGTTTTGGGCGAAAATTGTCAAATCACGCAACCGGTGGGAACGCTCAAAACGCTGATCTCAAATCGAACTTTTGTTTTAGGATAAATCCTGAAGCAAAATGGAAATTGCGGATTTGAATGCGACCAAATCACTGACAATCAATTGTTTACTCAAGACCAAAGACGCAAGACTCACGACTTTTTGGTCGTACTCATTTTATCAGACCTTTTTCCACCGCCATCCGGACGAGTTCGGCTACGTTGTGGGCTTCGAGCTTGCGCAGCAGATTGGCGCGGTGGTTTGAGACGGTGAACTCGCTGACGCTCAGCTTGTCGGCGATGAGCTTGGTGCTCATGCCGTCGGCCAATAGTTGAATCACTTCCTTCTCGCGAGGGGTCAGGTGTATCTCGTTGCGTTTGCGGGCGTGGCGCAATGCTTGGAACGCCTTGCCGTACACACTTTCGCTGAAGTACTCCTTGCCTTCGGCTACTTTCGTGATGGCCTGCACCAGTTCTTCCGTGGCTACGTTCTTCGACAAGAACCCTGAAGTGCCCACCTGCATGGCCTCGAAGATATATTCTTCGGTGTCTTGCATGGTCAGGAACAGAACGCGTGTGCTTGAACGCGCGGCAGCCAGCTTGCGGGCCACCTCAATGCCCGACACACCGGGCATGGCGATGTCGCACACCAGCACGTCGGGGCGATGCGCTTCCACCATTGCCAATGCCTCTGCGCCGTTGGTGGCCTCGCCTATAATCGTAATGTCTTCGTGCTGCCTGACAATCAGCGACAAGCCTTGCCGCACAATGGTGTGGTCGTCGGCCAACAGCACCGTGATGGGTTCTTTCATAGACGTTTTCATACATTCGGCGAGCGGTGTCCCGGTTCGGTGACGGACACAACCGCCGCTTTTTCGAAAAAATGATTTGCCAAGTGTTACCGCTGGTTGGGAGGCTTTCCTGCCCGTCCGGCTGCCTGCCCTTGCTCTTCTCTGCGTGAACAGTCCAAAAGCTTTTAGCTATTAGCTAAAAGCCAACAGCTATACTTTAAACGGGCAGGATTTGAACATTTTGAAAAATGGAAACAAGCGTTTTGGGCAAATTTTACTGAAAACGCCTGTTCGTTAAATGTTTTGAAATGTTAAGATTGTGGCCGTTTAAAGTATAAAAGCCAACAGCCAACAGCTAAAAGCCAATAGCTAATAGCTAATAGCATCCGTACGCATGGGCAGTTCCACGCTTACCACGCAGCCTTTTCCGGGTCTGCTTTCAATGACCAACCGGCCCTCCAGTGCCGCCACGCGTGATTTCATGTTCAGGATGCCATAGCCGCCAGCCGATCCCCGATTGGCGGGCTGGTAGTCAAAACCCGTGCCGTTGTCTTCCACCATTGCCAGCAGCCCGCCCGTTGGGGTTTGGGTCACTTGCACCGAAATGTGCTGTGCATGGGCGTGCTTGGTGGCATTGCTTAATGCTTCCTGTACGATCCGGTAGATGCCCGTTTCCAGAGCGGGCGACAGCCGTTCGTTGGGGAGGTCGGTGAAGCAGTACAATTCGGCGGAAGTGAAGGGACGGTACTGTTCCAGCAAACTGTGGAGGGCGGCCTTCAGCCCGAAATCTTGCAGCACCAACGGCACAAGGTTGTTGTTGATGCGTACTACTTCCTTGATGATTTTGTCCAAGTTCTGGCTTATCGTGTCGGTTGGAACGCGGCTGTCCACTTGCATTTTCAGTACGTTGAGCATTTGCCCCAGTCCGTCGTGCAGTTCAGCGGCCAAGCGGCGACGTTCCATTTCTTGTCCTTCCAGCAGCAAATGGGTGCGCCATTGCTGTTCTTCGCGTTCCCTGTCTTGAAGCAGTTTCTCCAAACTGGCCATTCTGGCATCGCTCAATGTACGTGCGGTCACGTCACGTGACACCAAGGACAAGCCGATGAGTTGCCCACCTTGGTCGTGAATCAGATTGCTGGAAATCTCGTAGTAACACACCGTATCTGAATCGGGAACTTGGAAATGCATGTTGAACTTGGCTTTGCCGTCGCGTTTGGTTTTCTGCCACAAAATGTTCAGTTGCCGCCGCACAGTGTCGCTGCGGGCGTTTTCGTACAAATTGTAACCAAGCCAAATATCGGTGCCGGTCAGTTGTTTGATGCTATTCCGGTAAGTGGAGTTGAAGTAAATCAGACGGAACTGCGTATCAATGCCAAACAGGTTGTCGGGCGAGTTGTCCATTGCCGATGTGAAAAGCCATTGCTGGTGCTGCAAGGTGTCGCGTATGGCGATTGATTCTTGCATGTCTTTGAAAATCAGTACGTAATGACCGTCTGTGTTTGTTTCCCCTTGGGAAATGGCATCGAAAGTCATGGAGACGGGAATGCTTTTACCAAGGGTCCTGACCAAGACTTCGCCTTTCCACGGAACGGGCAGTTGATTCAGCAGAACGTCTGTACAGGCGCGGTCAGATGGCTGCTGCAGGCTAATCACATCGGCAAGCGGCTTGCCCGTGGCTTGGCTTGCCGGTGTGCCAAACATCCGCTCAGTTCCGCCCGACCATAGTTTGACCTTGAAGTCATGGGTGAGGGATACCACCCCTTCGTCAATCAACTCAAGTGCGTGGGCGCAAAAAAGCATCGGTTTGTGCAGTGGGTGTTATGCCAATTCGGAAGTGGAAATGCGGATTTTAGAATGCAAAATCCATTGACAATCAAATGATTGCATGGAATTATTTACGCACTCGGTCTTTTATTTTGGTATTAGGCCGTCAGAGGCTGGTCGTCAGTGTTCAGTGCAAATTCATCAAGGCTTTTTTATCAGTCGAGCGGAAGTCTTGGTGCAATCCCGTTTTGGGCGTTTTTTGCCCAAAACGTACGGCGGCGAAGCTGCCTTGACAATCCCGTTTTGGGCGATTTTTGCCTAAAACGCACGGCGGCACAGCCGCCCACACCAGCCGTTTTTGGCCATTTTTGCCCAAAACGCTCATAAAAACGAACGGCTATTCAGGGCTTTGCATGGACTTTTCACTCAAGACCCAAGACCAACGGCCCATGACTGGACACTTGCTCGACACTCAATTGCTGCCGTTGGAAGGACGCGGTTCTTCGGCTTGGCTGAGCAACTTGTGCATCATTTCCACCGTTACCGGCTTGGTCAGATAGTCGGCTACCTCAGGGAACGATTTGGCCTTGCGTATGTCGTTGACATCGACCGAAGAACTGACCACATAAACATGCGGCAGCTTGCCCAGTTTGTGCTTGTCGGCTGCATACAGTTCCAAAAAGCCCCAACCGTCTATCACTGGCATGTTGATGTCAACCAGCAGAATGTCTGGCAACGATTCAGGACAGTTGGCCTGCGACCAAAGTGCCTCCAAAGCGTCTGACGCGTTGTTGAAAGCAATTGTTTTGGCAACGCGGCCCGTTTTTTGGAGAATGGCCTGCATGATGGTCGTGTACAAGGGATCATCGTCCACCATCCAAACACAAGCACCCGCACTTTTCATATGATTCCTCTTTGATTAAGTACAAATAAGTAAGTACTAAGTCGTTAGCAGTCAGTCGTTAGTAGTTGGCATACTACTGGACAAAAGAAGAAAGAGTAAAGAGTGATTCAAGCCCGGCAAAACCTCTTTTCTCTTTCGTCTTACCTCTTTTGTTCTGTGATGAGAGTGGTTAGCGAAAAATCATTGTAAAAAACTGAAAATCAGATATTTGCAATGTTTATGTGCGCCAGAGATAATGCAAACTGATTATTTCAGGCCCTTGCAAAGTCGTAAGTTGTTGTTGCCTCCCGCCGGACAGGGGTCTTTGGCCGTTGCTACAATAAGGTGTTTAATTGCTGATTGTAAGGTATTTAAGTCTTTTTCTGTTCAAAAAAGTTCAAATCATAACATGCGTGAGTAAGTGCTTGTTCGCAAATAGTTTTATCTATCCCGACAAGTCGGGACAGCTAATAACCATTTGATAATCAAACTACTAAGTCGCTTGACTAAAGACTAATTACTAATGACCAAGTGCTTAATCAATTGAAACAAACTTTAAAAACAGTTCCTTCGCCTACTTGACTGGTTACGGTGATGTTGCCGCCCAACGCCTCCACTTGGCTTTTGGTGATGAAAAGCCCGATGCCCCGTGCTTGCTCGTGTCGGTGGAAAGTCTTGTACATGCCAAACAACTTGCTGCCGTACTTCTGCAAATCTATGCCTAGCCCGTTGTCGGCGACAACGAGGGTCTGGCGGCCGTCTTCTACGAACGACAGAACCTTGACCTGAACCCTACGTTCGGGGTGGCGGTATTTGAGGGCGTTTGAGATTAGGTTCAGCAAAATGCTTTCCAAGTAGGCGGGTACGTACTCAATCGTCGGGCACTGGCCGAAGTCTGACGAAACCGTGGCATGGCATTCTTGGATTTGCCCTTGCAGCACTTCCAAGGTGTTGCGCAGGTATTCGTCAAGCGAAAGTGGGACTTTCTGGTATTGCAGAGCCGTTTGCAACGAAACGACTTGGTTGAGGTGCTCAAGCGTGTTGTTGAACTTTTCGGCCACCGAACGCAGGTGAACCATGCCCGCCCGCCGAGCCTGTTCGTCGGCTGCGTCCGAGAGCAAGTCGAGCAACAAGTGCAAGTTGACCGCGTGCGACCGCAGGTTGTGCGACACCACATGGGCAAAGTTCACCAACCGTTGGTTTTGCTCGCTGCTGGTGGCCAAGGCTTCGTTCAGCTTGGTTTCGCGCCGCACCGTTTCGGTCACGTCCACCAGCGAGCCTACCATTCGGAGCGGACTGCCGTCGGTGTCCCACTCGGTCACTTTGCCCCGGCAAAGGGCGTGAATGACGTGGCCTTTCTTGTGGCGGTAACGAACCGTGAACGAAAACGGCACCGCCCCCCGCGACTGCACGTGGCGGTTGTAGGCTTCGCTCAGCACGGGTATGTCTTCCTCCAACAGCAGTTTTTGCCAAGTGTCGGGGTGGTTGGGGAGTTCGTGGTCTTCGTACCCAAGTATCTGTTTGAAAACAGGGCTGAAATATTTGTACCCATTCGGAATGTGCCAATCCCAGTAGCCGGCAAAGGCACTTGCCAAGATGTACTCAAAGGTTTCTCGGTTCATGGGTGGTTTCCCAAACGGCGCGAACACGCAAGTGGCGGTTGATTCATTTTGATTTCGCCAATTGCCGCCCGCAATATAGGCAAAATGCGGTATTGTGCGAAGCAAACTCTTTTGCAGTGGTTTTTACGCATTACCAACGGCCGATATTTTTCAAACAGTATCGCTTCGTGGAATGCGTTTTGGGTAAAATTTGCCCAAAACGCTGCCTTAGGCTTGGGTTTTCGCCCGTCCAACCGACTGTCCCCTCGATAGCTGGCAAGTCGTTAAAGGAAATATTTTTCAATAAATTTTGAAAGTATAAAAATATTCGCCAGCTTTGTCGCATGGAATTGCAAGAAGCCAAAGATAAATTCATACAGGCATGGGGCACGTTCGGCTCGCAGTGGGGCATCAACCGCACCATGACGCAGATACATGCCTTGCTGCTGGTGAGTGCCGCGCCACTCAGTGCCGACGACATCATGGAGCAGTTGCAGATTTCGCGCGGCAACGTGAATATGAACGTGCGTGACCTGATAGACTGGGGGCTGGTGTACAAAGTGTTGAAACCCGGCGAACGCCGCGAGTTTTTCAGTGCCGAGAAAGACATCTGGAAAGTGTTCAGGCAAGTGGTGAAGCAACGCCGCAAACGCGAACTGGAGCCGGTGTTTGGCATTCTGGAAGAAGTGCTGAAAGTGCAAGGCGACCCTAAAGACCCTGAATACAAGGCATTTGTGGAGCCTGTCCGTGACATCCAGAAGATAGCCTCCCGCGCCGACAGCACGCTGGAAACTCTTACCAAAGCCGACGAAAACTGGTTTTTCACGATGCTGGTGAAACTGTTCAAGTAGCTGCTTGGCGTTTTGGGCAAAAATTGCTCAAAACGCCTGTAGCACAACATTCATGTTGTGTCGGACACAAGTAACACAACTGTTCGCGTCACGCGGCACAACATGAATGTTGTGCTACTTTACCCCGCCTATCGCGGGGTTCTTTTAACAACTAATCTTTCATATATTATTGAAAAATCAAAAATTTAAAGACATGAAAACTTTCAAAACCCTCGACTTCATGTTGCAAACCTTGGCTCTGATTGGCGGTGCCGCTTACTGGACAGTGGACGGCGACTTCTTTCTCGTCTATTCCCTCGTAGGCGGTGTGCAAGCTGTCAGCATGGCCGTCCATTTTTTCACCGGCAATGTGTATCCGAACACGGCGCGGTCAATCTACCATTGGATTTCATTGGTTGCCGTCGCGTCTATGTTTGCCGTTGTAGGCTTCTGGATTTTATTGTTCCTTGCACCTTTTATGGCGGTTTTCTACTGGTCGTTGTGCCTGACGGAAACCGTACGGGTGTGGGAAAGGCCCAAGCGTATTTTCGCTTGATGTTTCTACAAAAGCATGGGACAAGAAAGCGTTTTAAGCAAATTTTGCCCAAAACGTTTTCTTGTCCATAGATAGCAATAACCAGTCACTAGAGTTACTTTAAGTTGACAATCAGACAGTTAACACAGCCGCTCGCCTCTGGCGAGTGGCGAGTGTCCGGCCGCGAAGCTGGTCGGCCGGCCTCTGGCCGGGATGGGGGAAAGCAATCGCATCAATAAATAGCT
>JALOMD010000066.1 GCA_025455595.1 Cytophagales bacterium
CAAGTCACCGTCATTGACGTGCTGATTGTCGTGGGCATCCTGCTGGCGAGCCGGTCAATCGTGTGGTTTGTGAGCAAACTGCTCAAACGCCGGGTGTTCAGTCGCCTCAAGATTGATGAAGGCCGCCAATTTGCCTTCCAGCAGTTGGTCAAGTACTTTACTTACGTCACTGGTGTCATTATTGCCTTCCAGTTCATGGGTCTCGACCTCTCGCTGGTGCTGGCGGGTTCGGCGGCTTTGCTGGTGGGCGTGGGCTTGGGCTTGCAACAGACCTTCAACGACTTGGTTTCGGGCCTGATCCTGCTCTTCGAGGGCAACGTGAACGTGGGCGATGTCATAGAGATCAACAACCTGATTGGCCGCGTGGTGTCCATCGGCATCCGTACCTCCAAAGTCGAGACCCGCGACGCGGTGACCATCATCGTACCCAACTCCAAGTTCATCGTGGACAACGTGATCAACTGGAGCCACAACCGGACGTTGGTGCGGTTCACCGTCCATGTGCGGGCTTCCTACGAGTCAGACCCCGAGCAGGTGAAACGCGTGTTGCTTGAGTCGGTGCGCCAACACGCTGAGTTTGTGGCCGAAAAACCGGCCCCGTTCGTGCGGTTGCAACACTTCGGCGAGTACGCCATCGAGTACGACCTGCTGTTCTGGACCTACAACGTGTGGCGCATCGAGAACCACAAGAGCATGATCCGCTTCACCATCTACAGGCTCTTCCGCGAGAACGGCATCAAAATGCCCCTGCCCCAACGCGAAATCAGCATCCGAACCGACTCCTCGCCCGTGCCGGCCGACGGCTTCGGCCTGTCGGAACCGCCGCTGCCCGAATCTTCGTCCGAGGAAAGGACGTGACACCTTTGGCAAAGTCCAAAACTTTGCCAATGGCTGCTCCGCCGCCAAGCGTTTTGGGCGATTTTTGCCTAAAACGCCTTTCGGTGGGTTCTTTGCGCCCCCTGTACGTTCTGCGAAGTCTGCGACTTCGCAGGATTAATCCGGTAGTCTCTGACTACCCGTGCGAAGCACGAGAAGCCGTTGTGAACCGAGGCGGTTGCGCTATGCGCCGGTAGTCGCAGACTACCGAACATAATCCTTCGTAGCCACAGGCTACGAAGAACACAGAGAAACGTCCGGCGTTTTGGGCAATTTTTGCCTAAAAAGCTTTGCGTGAAAAATTGCTCGCAAAGGATTTCGCAAAGGGCGCAAAGAAGGATACAACTTAACTAACCTTTACCCAAGACCAAAGACGCAAGACTCATGACTTTTTAAGACAAATTCCAGCTTGCCAAAGCTGATTCGGATGAGTAGCTTTACGGTTGGTTGGTGCCGCAAACCGCTTTCCATGAAAAAACCATATTTTTTGACAGGCTTAGGCTGCTTGCTTTGTCATTCCCTCTCCGGCCAAACTGTTCAGCAGGATTCGACGCGGCGAATGACCCGCGACACGCTGCAACTCAACGAAGTCGTGGTCGTTGCCGGGCGGCTGCCCGAACGCCGCGCCGACGTACCCGTACCGATTACAACCATCTCCTCCATTGACATCCAGCGTTGGAACGCCCAAACCTCCGCCGATGTGTTGCAGCAAACCGGACAAGTGTTCGTGCAAAGAAGCCAAATGGGCGGCGGCAGCCCGGTTCTGCGCGGCTTCGAGGCAAACCGCGTGCTGATTGTGGTGGACGGCGTGCGGATGAACAACGCCATTTACCGCAGCGGCCACCTGCAAAACGTGATCACCCTCGACCCGAACGTCCAGAACCGGGTCGAAGTGCTGTACGGAGCCGGTTCGGTGATGTACGGCAGCGATGCGCTGGGCGGCGTGATGCACTTCCAGACGAAAAACGCCGAATTTGCCCAAAACGGCAAGCTCCAAGTGGCGGGCGGCGCGTTCACACGGTTTTCCAGTGCCAACTCCGAGAAAAGCCTCCATGCCAACGTGAACCTCGGCTGGGCCAAGTGGGCTTCGCTGACCAGCATGACCGCCAGCGACTTCGGCGATTTACGGGCCGGGCGGCGTGGCAATCCGTTCCAGTCGTTCGAGTGGCAGCGCAACGTGTATGCCGCACGCCTCAACAACCGCGACACGGCTTTGGTGAACGCACGGCCCGAAGTGCAAATCGGCTCGGCTTACCGGCAGCTCGACTTGCTGCAAAAAGTCTCGTTCCGGCCCAATGCCCACGCCACACATACGCTGAACCTGCAATATTCCACCTCGTCCGACGTACCGCGTTATGACCGGCTTTCGGAAATTGGCACCGACGGTCGTCCCAGTTTTGCCGAGTGGTATTACGGCCCGCAAAAACGCCTTTTTACTACTTACAAGTGGCAAACCACCCGCAAGACCGCTCTGTACGATGATGCGCAGGTGATTCTTTCCTACCAAAATATCGAAGAGTCGCGGTACAGCCGTCGGTTCGGCAACAACAACCTGACGGCCCGCGTCGAAAGCCTAAACATTTACGGCCTCAACGCCGACCTGCTCAAGAAAACCGGCGAGAAAACGGTACTGAACTACGGTGCCGAATGGTATTTCAACGACGTGCGTTCGACAGCCCGCCGCGAGAACATCCTGACCGGACAACGCAGCTACGCCACCACCCGCTACCCCGACGGCGGCAGCACGATGAATTTGGCGGGTGTGTATGGCCGACTCAAGTGGCAGGCTTCCAGCCGTTTGCTATTGATTCCGGCGGTGCGTTTCAGTTACGTCGGTCTGCAAGCCAGCACCAACGATCCGCTGTTCAGTTCGTTTTTCACCAACGTCCGCCAGTCGAACGCCGCTGTAAACGGCCAAGTGGGCGGCGTACTGAACTTGGCCAATAACTGGCGGATCACCTCGGCCGTCTCCACGGGCTTCCGCGCCCCCAACGTGGACGACCTCGGCAAAACTTTCGAGTCGGCGGGCGGCTCGAACCTGACCGTGCCCAATCCCGGCTTGCGGCCCGAACACACCGTTACGGCGGAAATCGGCTTGGAAAAGCGTTTTGGCAGCTTTTTACGTTTTGAGACAAACGTGTTCTATACTTGGATGCGCAATGCCATCCGATTAGTGCCGGGCACGTTCAACAGTCGCGACACGGTGGTTTTTGACGACCAGCGGACGCGGGTGTTTCGCAACGAGAACATTGCCAGTGCCCGCGTGTACGGCTTCTTTGCCGGAGCCGAAGCACTGTTGCATCATTACGTAACCGCCTCTGCCACTTTTACTTACACGGTGGGCCGCGACATCACGCAGGCCGTGCCGCTTGACCACATCCCGCCTGCTTACGGACGCTTCGGCATCCGGGGCCACAACGCCGACCAGCGATTCGGCGGCGAGTTTTTCGTGCTTTTCAACGGCTGGAAACGCCTCCGCGACTACAGTCCGTCGGGCGAGGACAATCTGCAATATGCCATCCCCACCGAAGGCATGCCTGCCTGGTACACGCTGAACCTGCGCGGCAGCTACCGCATGAACCGTTTCTTGCAACTTCAGGTCGCCGCCGAGAACTTGGCCGACACCCATTACCGCGTATTTTCGTCGGGCATCAGCGGGGCGGGCCGCAATTTTGTGGTCGCCTTGCGGGGTTCTTTTTGATGTGTCGCCGCCGCCGAATCTGTAAGGTTGGCAGCGTTTCGTGCTGCCCTTTCCCCGCTTTTGCGTCATTCTCGCCGTGGCGAAACACCACGTGGGCGTTTTGGGCAAAAATTGCCCAAAACGCCACTGCGCAGCCAAAATCCTTGTAATCCGCACAAATTGAAAGCGTTAGCGGCGTATTTTCCGCCGTCCCGCCGCCGAAACCAGCCGCCAAAGCCCCGCGACCGGGCAAAAACCCGTTAACCCCAATCCATGTATCGAAATGGCGCGAAACGAAAAAAACGTTGCGGCGCGGCCCTGTAAATTAGCATCATGAAAAATCCGCAATCCGTTCGGCAAAGTACGAAAAGGCTTCGGCGACCGGCCGAGCCGCCTTCGTGAACGGCGTTTTTCCCATAACCATCAAACGAAAAAGACAATGAATACGGGGCAACACAACGCATAAACGCCTTTTTGCTTGGAACACAGATACAAATTCAGGAGCCTGAAGACCTACGGGTCCACGGAGAGTTTCGACGGCGATACCAAAAAGTACCGCACGGTATTCGAGAATCAAGAGACCACCTACCTCTACGTAGAGTTGTCCTTATATAACAAGCTTTTCGACGAGGCCGATTGGAAAGCCAGTTTGCAGTTCAAGTGCTTTTGCATCAGCGACACGGGCCACCGCACGCCCCTGTGCAGCCTGAACGCTGAACGCAACGTGGGCCGCGAGGAGAACATGGTAATAGCCCGCCACAGTTGGGGGCTGGCCGAGCCGGGCGTGTTTTGGAAAAAGGGAGCCTACGAATGGGAGGCCTACGTGGACGGCGTGTTGGTGGGCACCAAGCGTTTCTTTGTAGAGGATGCCGGTGATGTGAGCGAAGAGCTGAACCCGTACTTCAACGTGGAGTCGGTGCGGCTGTTCGAGGGCGACTACGAGGGTGTTGCCAAGGAAGACCGCGTCTATATGACGCAGTTCAACAGCACCGCCACCCGGTATATTTTCGTCGAGTTCAGTTTTGTGAACCTGCAAGTGGAGCCGTGGCAATGCGAGATATTCTTCAACTTCTACAACAACACGGGCCTGCTCAAAGGCAGCGTGCCCTACCTGAAAGCCATTGACACCGACCCGAACAGCGAAGACTGCCTGGTGACCATCACCACGGGCTGGGGTTCGTCGGAGAAGCGGACTTGGTACAACGACAAATACGCCCTCGAAATCGTGTTCATGGACACACCCATCGCCGTACTGCCCTTTGAAGTAGGCGACGAGTGGGTGAAGGGCATTCCGCAGGTTTACCAAGGCAGCGGACACGTGCTGGCCGCCCAGCAACAGCCGGTGCTGCAAGAATCAAAGTCGGAGGAAAACCTCGAAGACGTGATGACGGCCCTGCACGGGTTGGTGGGGTTGTCTGATGTAAAAACGAAGATAAACGACTACACCGCTTATTTGCAGTTTCTGAAACTGCGCCAAGAGCAAGGTTTCCAAGAAAACGGCAAACTGAGCCTGCACACGGTTTTCACGGGCAATCCGGGCACCGGAAAGACCACCGTGGCCCAAATGCTGGGGCGCATCTACCACTCGATGGGGCTGTTGAGCAAAGGAACGGTGATGGAAGTGGGTCGCGCCGAACTGGTGGGCAAATACATCGGCCAGACGGCCCCGAAAGTGAAAGACGTGCTGGACAAGGCACGCGGCGGCATCCTGTTCATTGACGAAGCCTACGCCTTGGTGCGCAGCGAAAACGACGAGCAGGATTTCGGCCGCGAGGTGGTGGAAATCCTTATCAAAGAAATGTCGGACGGGCCGGGCGACTTGGCGATTGTAGTAGCAGGCTATCCGCAACAGATGCAGACGTTCTTGGACTCGAATCCCGGCCTGCGGTCACGATTCAATCTCTACTACCATTTCCCGGACTATCTGCCGCAGGAACTGATGCAAATCGCCGACCAAAAGGCGACCCAGAAGCACATTTCCTTTGAAGACAACGCCCGTGCTTTCCTGTATGATAAAATCACCGAGGCCTACCGTGGCCGCGACAAGTCGTTCGGCAACGCCCGGTTGGTGAACGCGTGGGTGGAGGAAGCCAAAATGAACATGGGGTTGCGCATCGTACGCGGCGGCGACCTGTCGCTGCTCACCAACGAGCAGTGGCGCACCATTACCCTCGCCGACGTGCAGGCGATGTTCCGCAACCGGCGACACCAACTGCCCGACATCGCGGTGGACGAGGAACTGCTCGAACAGGCCATGACCGAACTGGACTCGCTGATCGGGCTGGAGTCGGTGAAAACGGAACTGCGCGAGATTGTGCAACTGGCCCGCTTCTACCGCGAGTCGGGACGCGAGGTGCTGAACCGCTTCTCGCTGCACACGGTGTTCACGGGCAATCCGGGTACGGGCAAAACCACTCTGGCCCGCCTGATGGCCAAGATTTGGAAGGCCCTCGGCCTGCTGGAACGCGGCCATCTCGTGGAATGCGACCGGCAGCAGTTGGTGGCGGGCTACATCGGGCAAACGGCCATCAAAACGTCGCAACTGATTGAAAAGTCCATCGGCGGGGTGCTGTTTATTGACGAAGCCTACACCCTGAGCAACGGCAGCGAGAACGACTTCGGCAAAGAAGCGATTGAGACGCTGTTGAAACAGATGGAGGACCGACGGGGCGAGTTTGCGGTGATTGTGGCCGGCTACCCCGACCCGATGGAGCGTTTCCTCGAAGCCAACCCCGGCCTGAAATCGCGTTTCGACAAATCGCTGCACTTCCACGATCTTTCGGCGGACGAGCTTTTCCACGTGGCTTCTTACCTGTTCAAGCAAGAAGGCCTCACGCCCGACGCAGCGGCCAGCAACCTGTTGCGCCGCCACCTCACCGACCTGCACGCCACCCGCGACCGGTATTTCGGCAATGCCCGCACGGTGCGCAAACTGGTGCAAACAGCCGTGAAAAAGCAGCACCTACGCATGGCCACGCTCGACAAAGCCACCCGTACCCTCGAAGTGACCGCCACCCTTACCGCCGACGACCTGAACGACATCAGTCGCACGGAGGAAACAGTGACCAAACCGGGCATCGGCTTCCGGCGAAACGGATAGGTTTTCAGGTCGGAGGTCAGAGGTCGGGGTTGATGAGGCTGTGGTTCGGATGAGCATCAACATTGTGTAAAAATTGCTTGAAACGCTTTTGTAGATTTGAACATAGACGTTTCGATCAATTTTCAGTAAATTTCTATAGAATCTCAGAAATCCCCGTTCAAAACAGAAGCAGCTTTTCGGGTGGCTTCTGTTTTTTTGCATCGAAGGTATGCGACACATAATCTCAAAGTCACGATTGCAAATTAATAGAGTTGCTTTATGTTGATTATCAGCGTTTTAGGATTTTTGCCCAAAACGCTGGTTCGTTTCTCTGTACGTAAATTCGTTTTGAGTATTCCCGCCGTTTGCGGGATTTTTCAATTTTTAGAAAATTCAAGTTTCTTAACTGTCTGATTACCAACATAGAGTAACTCTAATACAAACACACACTTTTTGGCTAAAAAATCACGTATTTGTAAAATGCACAAGGAAACTTTTTGGAGCCATCTTGGTATAACGGCCATTATTTGCTTGGCAAGCACGTTTTTAGTAAATTCCCAAAATGCAGACACTGCCAGCAAGAACTGTTGTAACCACCAAATAGGCCAAGCAAAACTTGACAGCATAAAGAAACACAAGGTTTTCGGTCATTTTACAGAGACCGAACCAACAAAAAACCCGCACCTGATTCCTTTCCGACAGGGTGAAAAATGGGGGTTCGCAAATTCCAAATACGAAATCAAAATACCTGTCCGCTATGATTCCGTGGGCTTGTTCTGGGAAGACAAAACGCATGGTTTCATTGCGAGTGTCAAAGTCGGAGACACAATGTTTTACATTAACAAATCCGGAGACTCCACCAGTGGTCCTAATCCACCGAGAAAGGAGTTCTACCGGCTTTATGAAATGGTAAAAAAAGCCATTTACAAGAACTTACGGGATTTGGACAAGGTCAACTATTTCACACAGATTGACAAAAAATACGGATTCAAAACCGAACGAGGCGTAAGAATCGCGCCTTCGTACACCAACTACGGCTTTGTGGATGGCGGTTTGGTTACGATGAAAAATGAAAAAGGGTGGGTTCTATTGGATACGCTGGGCAACCGGCTTTCCGGCGAATTCGATACAATCACGCACTTTTCAAACAGAAGTTTTGCAATCGTGAAACAAGGGGACAAATACGGGATGATTGACAGAAACGGAAAATTCATCAGAAAACCCAAACACAATGAATTGAATTATTTCATCTACGATGCACAGGCCGTTTTGATTAGGAAAGGCGACAAATACGGCCTTTTGGATATGAGTGGAAAGAAAATAATAAAACCTAAGTACAGGTTGGAAAATCCATCCACATACTACTACACTGAATGCTATCTGTTCTCCGATTCGCGAGGCAGACATTTTTACATGGACGACCACGGAAACAAGTATGTAGGCGAATGATTGACGAAGGACGCAGGGGTTTTACTTGCGTCTTTTTTGTTTTTCAAAATCCGCGTTTTGGCAAAAAAACACAAAAACCCACATCTGTAAGTCGCAACAATTTTAATAAAAATGTCGTAAACGGGCTTCGGTTATTTTCGTGACAGAAAAATCCGGTTACGGCGATGTGATTCGGGTTATCTATTCACACAATAAACCAGCATATAAAATGAAACGAACCTTTCTATTCCTTTCCTTACTGCTGTTAGGCACGGCGGCCTATGCCCAACAGAAAAAATCCACGGCGGCAAAAAAATCGTCCGGCTCGGCGGTGCGCAAGTCGTCGGGCGGCGCGTCAAACAGCGGTTGGGGTATCGGTCTCCGGGGCGGCAGTTTGACGGGCTTGTCGGTGAAAAAATACATGTCCAAAGCGGCCTTCGAGTTCAACATGGGTGCCCTGTACGGCTACGGCTACGACAACCGCTTCTACCGGGGCCGCGACCGTGACGACTACGAGTACATCGGCTACGGACGCGGCGGCAGCTTGGGCCTGCAAGCCCGGCTCATGGGCCAACGCGGCATCAAAGGCGCGGCGGGCCTCGACTGGTACTACGGCGGCGGCCTGCAAATGCGCTTCGACCGGTCTTATTACAATTACCGTTACAAGTCTTACTACGGGCCGGACAAAGACGATTACGTGTGGGTGAACGAACGAGGACGCGCCTCGGCCAACGTCGGGCTGGACGGATTGGTCGGGCTGGAATACCGGATGCGCGAGGTGCCGCTGTCGTTTTTTGCGGACAGGTCAATTTGCAAGGCGGCTTGGGCTTGCGATACAATTTCTGAGTTAATTTAGAATTCAGAATTCTGAATTAAGAATTGAGGCGTTCTGTTAACTGTGTTTCGGCAACCGGCCGTTGGGCGAGTTCCAACGGCCGGTTTTGCGTTTTAGGCAAATTTTGCCCAAAA
>JALOMD010000067.1 GCA_025455595.1 Cytophagales bacterium
CCCGGCCAGAGGCCGGCCGCCGAACTTGGTCGGCGGACAGTTGCCACTCGCCAGAGGCGAGCGGCTGCACTACGTTTTTTTATAAGTATCTGATTGTCAGATTATAGTAACTCTATTTCAGAATCACAGTTCGGACAATTGTCGTTTTAGGCGATTTTTGCCCAAAACGCCTTTTGTCCGCCAAGAACCGTCTCAGCCTCGTAGGGGCGGCATGTCTGTGGAATTACAGAGAAATCACAGAAAAATCACAGAAAAAAGCTCCGTAGGAGCGGCCCGATTGATGCAGCGAAACCTGGGCCGCTCCTACGGAGCTTTCTGTTATCATTGTTCGTGTTTTCTACAGACTGTTCGCCCCTACGGGGCTTTTCCTTTGTCAATGCCGTTTTAGGCAAAATTTGCCCAAAACGCACCAACCACACTCTGACCTCTGCGTTCTAACCTCTGACCTTAAAATCGTACTTCGTACTTCCGTTAGTAGCTTACGAACGGCATTTTGCGCACAAACGCGTCGTCGTTTACTTGTTTCAGGATGAAGTCGGCCAAGTCGGCGCGGCCCACTTGCGTGCTGGCGTTTACGCCCACCCAGCCCACGCGGTATTTGCCTTGCTTGATGTCGTCGGTGAGACGCGGGCCGCGCACAATGATCCAGTCCAACCCGCTGGTTTCCAGCACTTCGGCGTGCCGCTTGGCATCGTTGAGGATTTTCGGTACAAACACCTTCATGATGCCCCGAATCAGGTGATCGGCGAATTTGGGCTTGTCTTCTTGGTAAGGCAACCCGCCGCCCGACAAGCTGATGATTTTGCGGACACCGTGTTTTTTCATGGCCTCGGTGATGTTGCGCGTGCCGTTGGTCTGTAGCCATTCCGGCGAATTTTTGACGTGTCCGAACAGGCTCACCACCATGTCCGTTCCGGCTACGGTTTTCTCAACAGCCGCCGGGTCAAGCACGTCGCCTTGGACGATTTGCAATTTGTCGGACGTGGCGGGCGGTTTGCCCGAACGCACCAACGCCTTCACCTCGTAGCCTTGGGCCAAGGCTTGTTCCAAAAACTGGCGGCCGGTCTTGCCCGATGCGCCAAACAAAGCTATTTTTCTCATGTCTCGGTCGTTTTTTCCAACCAAATTCGCCACCTTTGACGTACTGCCCAAAAAAGCAGGTACTAACGTTTTGGTAAGCGAGCTTTGTTTAACGTTTATCGTTTGCCGTTTTGGGTGGTTTTTGCTTAAAACGGTACGGTCTTGAATCGCGGATTCGCACGGATGACGCGGATGGCACGGATAAAAGGACGTAGGGAGAGACGCGACTGTTTGCCCAAAAACCTATCCGTGTAATCTGCGTCATCCGTGCGAATCCGCGATTGGCTTCGCCGAATCTTCGATTTCAAGACAATTGAACGCTAAACGTTAAACGAAAATGGAGAAAACGCTTCGCGTAGAGGCGCGGTGCCCAGTGCGCACGGCTACCGAGTTGCTGGGCGGCAAGTGGAAAATGCTGATTATCCAGCAGTTGGCGGGCGGCACGCTGCGGTTCGGCGAACTGAAAAGCCGCTTGCCCGACATCAGCGAGAAAATGCTGGTGCAGGAGTTGAAAATCTTGGCCGACAGCGACTTGGTGCAGCGCATCAACCACGGCGAGGTGCCGCCCCGCGTCGAATACAGCCTCACCGAAATGGGCCGGGCCGCCCTGCCGCTGATCGGGGCGTTCCGGGATTTCGGGCTGTACTACATGCGGCGGGAGATGAACGGCGAAAAGGCCGTGGTTGGCAGCGATTGCAACGGATAGGAGGGCTACTTTTTCCGGGCGAAATAAAGATAAGTGCCGCAAGGGCTGGTGCTGTTTCTGTCCGCATAATCCACCGAGAGAAAGTCGTACTGCGGGTCATAAGTTTGCACCGAATACCGGAAGGCATTGTTCAACGACTGGAGCATGAAACTTTCCTCTTCCATAAGCTCTTTTGGCCCACCTATCTCCGTCATAAACATTTGGCGAATGGACAACTGTCCGCTCAGGGTCATTGGCTGCGGCTGTTCAGCGTCTTTGGTGGCGGTGTAACGCCCTCCGTACCGATTAACGTGCGCCTTGCCCGACAGCGTGCTGTCGGAAGAGAACCGCAGGCTGGGGCCGTTGACAAAATCAACCTTGCTCATGTCTGGCGACCAATCCATGCAGTGGTTGCTGGCTCCTACATACCGCCAGTCGATGTCGGTTAGCTTGGGAACGCTTTGGTTTTTGTCAACAAGGCTGTTTTCGCAGCCAGCCAAACTCAGCGAGAAGAAAAGAATGAGCAGTTTTTTCATAAAGTCCAACTTTGGCTTGGGTTCTGATTTTTTTCAATTTTCTTCAACGAACAACCGTTTTAGGCAATTTTTGCCTAAAACGCTTGGTTGGCAACGGTCTCCACAACATTGACCCCAAAAACCACCCGATGGTTGCATGGCCTTCTAAAAAATATTTCGCCTGCTTTTTCATGCGGAAAGATTACCAGCTTTGTCGCCAACCCCACGCGTTTTGGGCATTTTTTGCTCAAAACGGCTCACCTTACTCCCCTTTGCGTTCTTTGCGAAAACCTCTGCGCCTTTGTGTGAAATAAACAGGTTTCACGCAAAGGCCGCCAAGAAACAGTAGTAACCTAATTCAATGCTACAACTTACGACTAACCACCTACGACTTCACACTTATTTTGTCGTAGATTTGCTACGCCGCCCCATTGACCTCCCGCCATACAAGCCATGCAAAAGAAAAGATTGTTTCACTTTCTTTCCCTGCTCCTGTTTTCTGTCTTAGGTACCCACGCACAACAAAAAGGCATCAACGAAGACAAGTACCGCATCACCATTCGGCGGGCCACGGCCAAGGTGGAACTTGACGGCAAGCTCGACGAACCCGACTGGCAAAAGGCCGACGTGGGAGCCGATTTTTGGCAAGGCTTCCCTTACGACACCTCGCTGGCTCTGTCGCAAACCCAAGTGCGGCTGCTCTTCGACGACCAGTTCATCTATGTCGGGGCCGTTTGCCAGCAACCGCGCCACTACATCATCCAAACCCTGCGGCGCGACTTTGAGGGCGGCAGCAGCGACGTGCTTTCGGTTTATATTGACCCGTTTCGCGACAAGCTGAACGGTTTCAACTTTGCCGTGAACCCTTATGGCGTGCAACGCGAAGGGCTGGTGGCCAACGGACAAGAACTGGCGGTGAGTTGGGACAACAAGTGGTATTCGCGGGTGACGAACTACGACGACCATTGGGTGGTGGAAATGGCCATTCCGTTCAAGACGCTGCGCTACAAACGCAAGAACGGCACGAACGAGTGGAACTTCAACGTGTCGCGCAACGACTTGGTGCGCAACGAACGGTCGAGCTGGGCACCGATTCCGCGCAACTTCGGCGGTAGCAACTTGGCCTTCGCCGGCACGTTGGCTTGGGACGAGCCGCCGCCGCACCCCGGTGCCAACGTCTCGGTGATTCCGTACGTGGCCGGTTCCGCCGACCGTGACATCCTGAACCAGAAACAACCTAACCGCCAAGCCAACGCCGGATTCGACGCGAAGGTGGGCGTTACGCCTTCGCTGAACTTGGACTTGACCGTCAACCCCGACTTTTCGCAAGTCGAGGTTGACCGGCAAATCACCAACCTGAGCCGGTTTGACGTGCTTTTCCCGGAGCGTCGGCAGTTTTTCATCGAAAACAGCGATTTGTTCGGCACGTTCGGGTTTCCGCGCATCAATCCGTTTTTTTCGCGGCAAATCGGTTTGTACAAAGACCAAAACACGCAAGAAACCTTCCAAATCCCCATCTTGGCCGGGGCACGCCTCAGCGGCCGCCTCGACCGCAAGTGGCGCGTGGGCCTGCTGAACATGCAAACCGCCCGCGACAAGCTGACCACTGAAAACGGCTTGGTGGATGTGCCGGGCACCAACTACAGCGTGGCGGCGGTGCAGCGGCAGTTGTTCAGCCGGTCGAACGTGGGGGCCATTTTTGTGAACAAGCAGTGGGCGGGCGGCTTCAACCGCGTGGCCGGGCTTGATTACAACCTGGCCTCGCAAGACGGCAAATGGACAGGCAAGGCATTTTACCACCGTTTGTTTGCGCCGCAGCAGGAAAACGGCCAATACGCCGCCGCCTTGGCCCTTGCCTACAATGCCCTGCGCCTCAACGCCCAAACCGGTATCGAGAGCATCGGGGCGGGCTACCGGCCGGAAGTAGGCTTTGTGCCGCGCAACGGAATTTTTCGCAATGCCTCCACTGCTTCGTGGATATTTTACCCGAAAGGGCCGCTGGGCCGGGTTGTCAACAGTTGGGGCATCGGCCCGGACTACGATTTGATCTACGGCACCGCACAAAACCGCGTGCTTGACCTTGACTTCGGGATTTTCAGCGAGGTCGTGTTCCAAAACTCGGCCCGACTCAATGTGGCCTTGCTCCGCTGGGACTACAACTATATTTTCTCCGAGTCGGCCACCTTCGACCCCACCCGCACGGGCGGCAAAAAACTGGCCGTGGGGTCTGAATACTTTTATTTCAGCAACCGGGTGAATTTCATTTCCAACCGCCGCAAGAACTTTTTCTACACCTTGCAGTCGCGTTTCGGCGGGTATTTCAACGGGCGGTTTGTCACCACCAACACCTCGTGGAGCTACCGCTGGCAGCCGTACGGCATTTTTTCGCTCGACTTGGGTTACACGCGCATCGCCCTGCCCGACGGCTACAACAGTGCCACGCTGTGGCTGGTGGGGCCGCGCATGGAAATGGCCTTTACGCGCAACGTGTTCCTGACCACGTTTTTCCAGTACAACAACCAGAACAACAACGTGAACCTGAACGCCCGGCTGCAATGGCGTTTCAAACCCGTCTCCGATTTGTTCGTCGTCTATACCGAAAACTACTTCGCCAACGCCACCACCCTCGAAGACGACACCACCAACCAACTGCGCCAATTCGACCGGTTTGCCACCAAGAACCGGGCGTTGGTGCTGAAACTGACTTATTGGCTGAACATTTGAGTGATGAGTTATGAGTGATAAGTGATGAGTGGAGCGTTTTGGGCAATTTTTGCCCAAAACGGCAAAAGCCCCCGCCCCGGTTCCTCTCCTGCCGGGAGAGGGGTGAAAGCCCCCCAACCCCCGAAGGGGGAGTTTTTTCTCCCTCCCTTTCGGGGAGGGCTGGGGTGGGGCTACACCCCTCTCCTAATGGGAGAGGGGCCGGGGGTGAGGGTTTCCCGCCGTTTTAAGCAAAATTGCCCAAAACGCTTTTTCGCTCTATGCTCTATGCTCCCGGCTCTATGCCCTATGCTCTTGCCGCTTGCCCAAAAAATTGTATTTTGAACCCCGAAAACTCCAACTACACCGCAACCAAAACTTCGCGTGAGAGAACAAGTACTCAAAGCCATTTTGCAACTGCTCGCCATCAGTGCCCGTCTCGACGGTATTTCGGAGGAGGAACGCGAAACCATCCGCAAGTTTCTCTACGAGAACGTGAACGACGACACGGTGCCGTATTACCTGCGCGTCTTCGAGGGCTACGTGCGCAACTCCGAAACCGACACCGACGAAATCCAGCGTATCTGCCGCCAGATCAACAGCGAGTTGGAACTGCGGCAGAAAATCATCATTGTGCTGCGCCTGATTGAAATTGGCTTGGCCGACAACAAATTCTCTTCCGCCGAGGAGGAATTCATGCAAACCGTGTGCGGCGCGTTGCACGTTGACCCCAAGATTTACGAGTCCATCCGGGCGTTTGTCGAGACGCGTGACATCTACAGCATGCCGTCTGAGGACATTCTGCTGATTGAAAACGACCCCCCGCCCGCCGACACCAAGTTCAACTACATCCACAAGCCCGGCATCAAAAGCACCTTGGGCGTGCTGCGCCTGCCCGACGTGGACATGTACCTGCTCGGTGCCGCCCACCCCGCCGACGAAGTGTATCTGAACGGCCAGAAACTGAAGGCCCACTACGTTACGCCGCTCACGAGCGGCAGCGTCATCCGGGCTTCCTCGGAGACCATTTACTACAGCGAAATCATCGGCCAATTCCTGCGGTCGGAACAGAAGCAGCGCATTGTGTTCGAGGCCAAGGACGTGGAGTTTTTCTTCCCGAACGGCAAGCAAGGCCTGCACCCGGTGAACTTGGCTGAGGAATCAGGCACGCTGGTTGCCATCATGGGAGCCAGCGGATCGGGCAAGTCAACGCTGCTGAACGTGCTGAACGGCAACCTCACGCCCCAGCGCGGCCGGGTGCTTATCAATGGCTTCGACATCCACCGCCAGCCCAAACGCGTCGAGGGGGTAATCGGCTACGTGCCGCAGCAGAACTTTCTGATCGAAGAACTGACGGTCTATCAAAATCTGTATTTCACGACCAAGCTTTGCTACGCCCACCTGTCGGAGTTCGACGTGAACCGGCTCGTGGTGCAGACCCTCCGCAGCCTCGGCCTGTACGAAGCCAAAGACCTGCGCGTCGGCTCGGCGTTGGACAAAACCATCAGCGGCGGGCAGCGCAAACGCCTCAACATCGGGCTGGAACTGGTGCGGCAGCCGCTGGTGATGTTCGTGGACGAGCCGACCTCCGGCTTGTCGTCACGAGACTCGGAAAACATCATGGATTTGCTCCGCGAGCTGACCATGCTCGGCAAGCTGGTGTTCGTGGTCATCCACCAGCCGTCGCCGGAAATCTTCAAGATGTTCGACAAACTGATTGTCATGGACACCGGCGGCTACCAAGCGTACTACGGCAATCCCACCGAAGGCGTGCTGTATTTCAAGCACTTGGTGAACCAAGTGGATCGTCAAGAAGTGAATTCGGAGCAGATTTTCAATATTTTGGAAGCCAAAGTGGTGGACGAGTACGGCAACGCCACCGCTGACCGCAAGGTGTCGCCTATGCGGTGGTACCAGTATTTCCGTGAGAAAATCAAGATTCCGACGCTGGAGCCTACCAACGAGGAACCGCCCCATACGCTGAACATCCCCAACCGTTGGCGGCAGTGGCGCATTTTCACCCTGCGCGACTTGCTTGCCAAACTCAGCAACCGGCAGTATATGGTCATCAACCTGTTGCAGGCACCGTTGCTGGCCTTGTTACTGGCGTACATTGTGCGGTACTATCCGGTGGACGAACTGACCAACCGGGGCAACTACGTGTTTGCCGAAAATGTGAATATCCCGGCGTTCATTTTCATGAGTATCATCATTTCGCTGTTCATGGGCCTGACCATGAGTGCCGAGGAAATCATCAAAGACGCGAAAACGCGCAAGCGGGAGGCGTTTTTGCACCTGAGCCGCAACAGTTACCTGGCCTCGAAGGTGTTTGTTTTGTTCGGCTTTTCGGTGATACAAACGGTGAGCTACGTGCTGGTGGCAAACCGCATCGTGGGCATCGAAGGCATGGACTTGACCTACGTGCTGGTGCTGTTCAGCGGGGCGTGCTTCGCCAACTTGCTGGGACTGAACGTTTCGGCCACGTTCAATTCGGTCATCACCATTTACATCCTGATTCCGATTCTGCTGATTCCGCAATTGGTGCTGGGCGGCATCGTGATTAAATTCGACGAAATCAACCCGTCCATCTACAAGCAGGGCGAAGTGCCCGCCGTGGGCGACTACATGGCTTCGCGGTGGTCGTTCGAGGCGTTGGTGGTGGAGCAGTTCATGAACAACAAGTACGACCGGCGGTTTTACGAATATGACAAGCAAATCGCCATTGCCGACTACAAGAAGACTTACTACCTGCCCACGCTGGCCTCGAAGCTGGAATATTGCATGAACCGCCTCGATGACGAAAACCGTACCCAAGACGAGCAGTTTACCGATTATTTGGAAGTGCTGGGCCACGAGGTGCGCCGTGAGTTGCAAGCCAACCCGTCTATTGGTTTTGCCGCAACCGACAGCCTCACAGCATCGCATTTCACGCCGCGCATTGCCCAGCGGCTCAAGCGTTACATTGAAAAGTCGCGGCAGCACTACATCGGCCAGTACAACCAAGCCTACGATGCCCGCGACAGCGTCATACAAACCCTGACTCGCACGGAGGCGCGGCGGCAAGAACTGATTGCCCAGAAGGCCCGCTATCGCAACGAAGCCATTGCGCAACTTGCCACCAACGCCTCCACTGCCAACCGCATCATCGAACATGCCGCAAACTTGATTCAGAAAATCTATCCCGTTTACCAAACCCCCGCCGACACAGGCGGGCTGATGTCGTGGCGCACGCACTTTTACGCTCCCAGCAAGCCTTTTTTGGGCCTACAGGTGCCTACGCTGTGGTTCAACATTTTGGTGATTTGGATGATGACCGGCCTGCTGTACGTGACGCTCTACTATGAGGTGTTCCGCCGCATTGTGGAGGGCCGCCTGTTCGGGGCGTTGTTCGGCCTGTGGCCGCGCAAGTCTGCGAATGAGTGATCAGTCGTAAGTCGTAAGTGGCGTTTTGGGCAAATTTTGCCCAAAACGGCTATAGCGAAAAGAAAGCCCCGTAGGGGCGGCCTGTCTGTAGGAATACGGAGAATCCACAGTAAAAAGCTCCGTAGGAGCGGCCCTGATGCTGTGTTGTCAACCGGACCGCTCCTACGGAGCTTTTCGTTATAACTTGTCTCGCTTACTACAGACGGTTCGCCCCTATGGGGCTTTTGCGGACGGCGTTTTGGGCAAAAATTGCCCAAAACGCCGCTCATTCACGCGGGTGTCGTTGCTCGTTTCGGCGTTCGCGGACGGCCTCGCGTCTTTCGCGAAACTGCTCCAATCGTTCGCGTTTGGTTCGGTCGCCTGCCTGCTCGCGGCGGCGTTCGCGCCACTCTTGGATGATTTTGCGACGGAAGTCTATCTCGCCTTTGTAAAACATGGCGGCTTGGCGAGGATTCACGATT
>JALOMD010000068.1 GCA_025455595.1 Cytophagales bacterium
ACTGATGGCGTACACCTCAACAACACCGGCAACCAACTCGTAGCCCGCCAAATGCTGACGTTTTTGTGAACTCCTCCGAAAATCCGGTGCGTTTTATAGGTTGTTTAAAATCAGGTTTCACATTGGCGTTTTGAGCAAAAAACGGCTAAAACGTCCGCTTTTGGTCTTGACCGAGCCTGTGCTTCCGGTCTTCCCGCCCTGCGGGATGACCTGCGTGTGAAGGCGTTTCGAGCAAAAAATGCCTAAAACGCTTAGGCCAAACAAAATTTTAGATAACCTCTTATACCAAAGAGTCATGAGTCTTGCGTCTTTAGTCTTGAGTAAACATTTGATTGTCATTTGCTTAACCGCATTTGAATACGCAATGCTCATCTTGTTTCAGTATTGAGCAGAAAGTCGCGAAATCGGTATAGGCAAGGAAGCTCGAACCAACCCATACTACCGACCCCTGACGACTGGCCACTGACCACTTAGCATGGAAAAAGCCGCCGAGACCACGCCCGGTCGCAAATCTGTTTTCCGCCGTTTGGTTGGTTTCATCAACCCGGAAGATGCCCTGCGCGAACTGGTGCTGATTGTGAGCGGTATCTTGATTGCCTTGGCCATCGGCAACTGGAACGATGCGTACAAACAACAGCAGGCCGAGATTCAAATCCTGAAAGAATTGCGCAGTTCGTTGCGGCAGGACTTGACCGACATTGAGAGCAACGCCAACGTTTGTGCCGAAAGTGCCCGCGCCAAGAAGGTGTTGCTGGCGGCTTTCCGCAAAAAAGAGCCTTACCAAGACAGTTTGCAGCGGCATTTGAGCAAAACCACCGTCTTCGTGTATTTGGTGACCAACCGTGCCGCTTACGAAACCTTGAAATCCAAAGGACTGGACTTGGTTTCGAACGACTCGCTGCGGATCAGTATCACCACGCTGTACGAATACACTTACAAATCGGTCGAGTTGAGCGAAGACACACAGACCGGTTACTTGCAAGACGAGCTACAAAACTACACGTCCGAACTGTTCAATATATACGACAGCTACGAGTCACCAGAGCAGGTGTACGAACACCTCCGGGCACATCCCCGCTTCCGCACCTTCCTGCTTTACTCGCGAGCCTACAACCTAAGCAGTGAAAAAAACTACCGTGAACTGGCCCGGCAAGTGCAGCAACTCATCCGGCGCATTGACACCGAACTGACCCGCCTCGAAAACTGACTTTGCTTACGGTGTTTTGGGCAAATTTTGCCTAAAACGCTTCCCTCCGTTCACTTTTTGACTTATTCCTCGTTTGTCCATATTCATTCTTTTGTCCGTGACCATTCGCTTTCTTGCTTCCGGCAACACGCTGACGTTCGATCAATTGACAGCAGAGGCGACCGCCGCAACTTTGACAGAATACGAAACCTTGGCCTGGCGGTTTTGCTACGATTGGCTTTTTGGCTGGGAACAGTTCACACTGAACACCTCCGGCTCCACCGGACCGCCGAAACCCATCGCGCTGACGCGTCGGCAAATGGCGGCCAGTGCGGCCATGACCGGCCAAGCCTTGGGCCTGCAGCCGGGCGACACGGTGTTGGTGAATCTGAGCGTGCGTTACATTGCCGGAATGATGATGTTGGTGCGTGGGTTGGAACTGGGGCTGCACCTGACCGTGGTGGAGCCGACCACCCGTTTGTTGGAATCCTTGCCAATTGGCAGCCGCTTCGATTTCCAGTCGTATGTACCCTTGCAAATTGAAGCGATAAGCCAAATGCCCGAAGGACTTGCCTTGCTCAATACGGCCAAGGCCATTTTGGTGGGCGGTGCGCCAGTATCGCCGGTTTTGGAGGAAAAGTTGCAGGCCGTTGGAGCACCGGTTTACCAAACCTACGGCATGACCGAAACCGTGTCGCACGTGGCACTGCGGCGGCTCAACGGCTCGCAACGCCACGACTTCTACACCGCTTTGCCCGGCGTGGCCTTCGTCCAAGACGAACGCGGCTGTCTGGTTATCCAAACCCCTCATTTGCACGATAATCCGTTGGTTACCAACGATGTAGTCGAGCTTTTGTCGGCGCAAAACTTCCGTTGGCTGGGCCGGGCCGACAATGTGATCAATTCGGGAGGCGTGAAAGTGCAAGCCGAAACGGTGGAAGCGGAGGTGGGCCGCGCGTTGGCAGAAATGGGTTTGGCACGGCGTTTTTTCGTCGCGGGCCTGCCCGATGCCCGGCTTGGCGAGGCGGTTGCGCTGGTTTTGGAAGGGGAGAAGATTGGCAGTGAGCAGGAGGAAGCATTGCTGCAAAGCTTGAAAAGCCGCCTGCCCCGCTACCACGCCCCCGTCCGCGTGGTTTACGTACCCGTGTTCGCCGAAACGCCCACCGCCAAAATCGACAGGAAAAAGACATTGACAGCACGCTGAAGGCGGGCGAAAGGAAGCGGCGTTTTAGGCGTTCCCGCCGAATGCGGAATTTGTCAATTTTTGCCCGAAACGCTTTTGTTTTTCAAACCATCGCCGATTGTTTCACTGCCGACGATTCGCGGACAATGAGGCGGGTTTCCAGCGTTTTGGTCATCGGCTGAACCGGCTGGTTGTTGTGTTGGGCTTCAATTTGTTCCAGAAGCATCTCGGCAGACACCACGCCCATTTCATAACCGGGCTGATAGACCGAACTCATCGGCGGCTGCACCACCGAAGCCATTTCCCAGTCGCTGAACCCCACAACGGCTACGTCTTCGGGAACCCGTTTGCCGAGCCGTTTCACGGTGTTGAGGGCACCGATGGCCGCCGCATCGGCCACGGCGAAGATGGCATCCGGCGGATTCGGCAACCGCATGAGTTGCTCGGTGGCCCGGTTGCCTCCCTCCAGCGAAACGCCTTTGTCGCACTCCATCATGTATTCTTGGCGAACGGGCAAGCCGTGTTTTTGCAAGGCATCGCAGTAGGCCGCCGTACGCAGCCGATTGGTTGACGAAGCCAGCGGCCCGCGCAGCAAGGCCACCGAACGCCGTCCTTGCGCAATCAAGTGCTCCACCGCTTGGAAAGCCCCCGCATAGTCGTCCACGATCACTTTGCTAACCGCCAACTCGTCACAAACCTTGTCAAACAAGACAACGGGGACGTTCAACTCGACGTATTCGCGCAGATGGTCGAAATTCTCCGTGCCGTCCGAGAGCGAAATCAACAAACCGTCCACGCGGCTGTTGAGCAGCAAAGCTGTTTCGCGTACTTCCCGCTGGTAAGATTCGTTGGTTTGGAAAAGCATGACGCTGTATTCGGCTCGGTCGGCCACGTCGATAATGCCGCTGATGACCGACGAAAAGAAGTAATGTACAATTTCCGGCACCACTACCCCAATTACCCGCGACCGGTTGTTGCGCAGGTGCAACGCAATCGGATTGGGCCGGTAGCGAAGTTTTTCCGCCACTTCGAGCACGGCTTTCTTAGTGGCTGGGCTGATGTCCGGGTAGTCTTTCAACGCCCGCGACACCGTGGCAACGGTAATGCCCAGTTGCTGGGCAATGTCCCTGAGCGTGGCGGGGCTGTTTTTCATGCAGTATGGAAAAGATTATTTAAACTGTTTCTAAATTAGGGCATTTGGTAAAAAACGAAAACGGTTACGTAATCGTTTTCGGCGAATATACCTTACACGGATGGATTTTGTTCTATTGTTACTTCAAAAAATTACAATTAAAATCGCAACTCCTCGCGAAAAAAGCCCGCTAAAACTATAGTTGATAACCGAATCGTCTCCGCTGTTACAGCACAAAAGCAGTGTTAGCAGAAAGTAAAGCGGCAGGCGTACCTGTAGAAAAATTTGTTTTCATGGTTTAATACAAAAAGTTGGTAAGTAAACCATACGCATAGCAAAAAAATTATAGTTTTTTTTTGTTTTGTTAAATATCAATGCTTTTCCCATATTTGCAAACCAATACAACCAATGCGTCTTGCATCGGTTACGACAGCATACGGTACCCACATGGCTCAGCGTGCTTTCTACGCGAAACGAAAATCAATTCCTATCCTTTTCTTTTATCCATTCAATCACCTTACCTCAATCCCCCTTATTCTTGTCTATGAACACAACAAGTACTCAGAAGTTAGGCAATGCGACCCGATCCAGCGGCTTCTTCGTTGGTTTAAGGTTGGCGTTGGCCTGTCTCTTCGTATTGTCGCTCAGCGTGGCGGCGTATGCACAAAAGGCCGTGAGCGGCAAGGTGACCGACTCCGGCGACAACTCTGCACTACCTGGTGTGAGCGTATCGGTGAAAGGCACCACTACTGGTACCGTAACCGGTGCAGACGGTGCTTACCGTCTCAACGTACCAAGCGATGATGCCACGCTGGTATTCAGTTTCGTGGGCTACGTAAGCCAAGAAGTGGCCGTAGGTGGCCGCAACACCATTGACGTGCGCCTCGCTTCTGACGTACAGGCACTGCAAGAGGTTGTAGTGGTTGGTTACGGTGAGCAGAAGAAGAGTGACATCACAGGAGCAGTGGCACAAGTGACATCCAAGGATTTTAACAACGGTGTCATCAATAACCCGCTACAAGCTGTGCAAGGCCGCGTGGCTGGTTTGGTGATTACTACACCTAACGGTGACCCCAACCAGACAACGCCTGCCATCCGCTTGCGCGGCACATCGTCGCTGGCCGCCGGTTCGGATCCTTTGATTGTGATTGACGGGGTAATCGGAGCTCCTTTGAACAGCGTGGCCCCGGAAGATATCGAAAAGTTCGACGTGTTGAAAGATGCCTCCGCCGCCGCCATCTACGGATCACGGGGTGCTAATGGTGTTATCATCATCACCACTAAAAAGGGAAAGGCAGGCCGTACGACTGTTGATTACAACTCTTATGTGGGATTTGAAAGCGTTGCCAAATTCGCCGATGTGCTCACGCCCGATGAGTTCCGCCAACGGGCACGGGAGAGAAACATCACCATCCAAGACTTGGGTAACAATACCAACTGGTTCGAGGAAATCACCCGCACGGCTGTAAGCCACAACAACAGTTTATCTATCGGTGGCGGAACCGACAAGTCCAATTACCGGGCTTCGATTACCTATCTCAACCAACCGGGTGTTACCTTGAACTCAGGTTTTGACCGCCTAAACGCCCGTTTGAACGTAGGTCAAAAAGCACTTAATGACAAACTGGATGTCCAACTGCTTGTATCAGCCAACACCTCCAATCGCAAGTTCATCCAATACGATGCATTCCGCTCCGCGTTCCGGGCAAACCCTACCTTGCCGGTTTATAACGAGGACGGAACGTTTTACCAACCCAGCGGCTTTGAAATCGAAAACCCGGTTGCACGCGTAAGCCAGTTAACGGACAGTCGCCGCGACAATCAATTTTTGCTTAATGGTAAATTATTCTATGAGGTTGTCAATGGGCTTCGCGTTGGTGTAAACGGCTCGTTCAGCATGTACACGGAAAACGGAACCCGGTTTACGCCCTCTGCTTACACCGGATTCGGCAACCGTCTTTCCACCGGGGAACGGTATAGTCGCGAAGTACAAGACCGCTTGGTGGAAGCTACTGTTTCTTACAACAAGACTTTCGGAGGAATGCATCGCGTCGAACTGTTGGCAGGTTACACTTACCAGCAACTGAGCAACGAAGGGGCATTTGTTAGAAACCGCGACTTTCCCGACGTGTTTGGGGCTGACAACTTGAATGTTGGTGAATTCAACACTGACGGAACTTTCTTAGGTGAAGTAAGGTCTAACCGCTCCGAAGCCCGCTTGGATGGTTTGCTGGGTCGGGTGAGTTACTACTACGCTGACAAATATTTGATCACTGCAAACTTCCGTCGTGACGGTTCCTCGCGTTTCGGTGCCAACAACCGCTATGGCTTTTTCCCATCAGTGTCGGTGGGCTGGGTCATTAGCCAAGAGGAGTTCATGAAAGGTGTGTCTTTCATCAGTAATCTGAAACTCCGCGCGGGTTATGGTGTAACCGGTAACCAAGAAGGGATTGCTGACTACGCACCGCGTCAACTGTATGGTCCTCGTGGTTTCTTCTTCTCCAATGGAGGTTATCGTAGGGCGTATGATTTCATTCAGAATGCCAACCCGGACTTGCAATGGGAAACTTCTGCAATGACCAACGTTGGCATTGACTTCGGTTTCCTACAAGGACGTTTGAATGGTTCTATTGAGTTTTATAATAAGGACACTCGCGACTTGCTTTTCAACTATGGTATTGCAATCGGTGCCACCTATGGCTCGCAAAACCTGACTGCGGTGACCCCCAATATTTTGGCTAACGTAGGCCAAGTGAACAACCGAGGCGTAGAACTGGCTTTTGACTATCTTGTCATTGATAAAGGCGATTTCCAATGGCGTACCAACCTGAACTTGGCTCATAACCGCAACCGTGTGGTCAGCTTGAGTAACGATGAGTTCACTTTCCCGGCTGATGGTATTCGCTACGGTGGTTTCGGCACTGGGCAAGGTGGTTTGCAACCGCCCGCTTGGCTACAGGAAGGCTATCCCATCGGGCAGTTCCAAGGTGCTCAATTCATCGGTTTTGATGATCAAGGCCGTTTTCAATATCGCAATGCTCAAGGACAGATTGTAAACGATGCCTCGCAAGCCCAACTTGTACCCATCGGTGATGCCCAACCCCGGCTGACCCTTGGTTGGGGAAACTCAATCATCTTTAAAGCTTTTGACTTGAGTTTCTTCTTCCGTGGTTCGTTAGGTCAAAAAGTGGCTAACGGGCCAGACATTGTGTTTGGCAACCCCACCCTGTTCCCGAACAACAACGTGTTGCGCAGTGCCTTCACGGATTACCGCCAAATCACGCAGTCGCCTCAGTTCTCCAGTTTCTATGTACAAGACGCTTCGTTCATACGAATGGATAACTTCAGCTTAGGCTATAAATTGCCTTTCAAAAGCGGCGGTTTGGTGCGTAGTGCCCGCGTGTACGTATCCGGTCAAAACCTGTTCGTGATCACGCCCTATAATGGCATTGATCCCGAGCTACAGGCCGGTGCTGCCCGTGATGTATACGGCACCATCAACAATGAACAGTTAGGCCAAAACCTTGCTCCCGGCGTGAACGGAATCTCTTTCTACCCGCGTACCCGTACTTTTGTGGTTGGGGTCAACTTCTCGTTCTAAGGCTTGGAAAAGCGGAAACACAAAAAGTTTTCATTTTGCCAAACAATGGACCTTAACACTTTGCTTTATCGTTAGGAAACGCAATAAAACTTATATCAAGTTATGTTAAAAAAAATCAAAATCACGGGAATAGCAGTGGGTTTTTTGTTGTTGACAACGCTGAACTCCTGTAATTTGGAGAGTACTGTCTTCGATAGTGCTCCGTCCGATCAGTTTCCCAGAACAGAAGCTGAGTTGCTTTCTACGGTTAGCTCTGCTTACACCAATCTGGGCGGTTATTATGGTTCCCCGTTTGAAATCAACGGGCCTTCCTCTGACGAAATCGTGGTTCCTACGCGTGGTCCCGATTGGGATGACCAAGGTTCTTGGCGGTCATTGGAGACACACACTTGGACACCTGACCGCCCCGGTCAAACCAACGGGGCGTGGGAGTTTGGCTTCACTGGTATTGTGAATGCAAACTTAGGCATCAGTCGCATCAATGCATCTACCCTGGAAATAGATGGAAAAGACAGGATTGTAGCTGAGTTGCGCGTACTGCGGGCATTCTACTATTATGTACTCTGTGATTTGTTCGGCAATGTGCCTATTATCACCGAACAATCCACAGGACAAAACCCTGCCCAAAATACCCGTACAGAAGTGTACAACTTTATTGTGAGCGAGTTGCGTGCGGCTATTCCGCTGTTGCGTGCTGGCAGCGGCACGGCTGAGTACGGACGTATGACGAAAGGCGTGGCATTTACCCTACTGGCCAAGACACTGCTTAATTCACAGATATTCACCGGTACTGCCCGGTGGGCAGAAGTGATTCCAGCTTGTGATTCGGTAATCAATTCAGGTGCGTACGCATTGAATCCTGATTTTATGTCAAACTTCGCAGTAGGCAACCGAAATAACCCGAATGCTCGTCGTGAGAACATCATGGTCGTACCCTACGACGGCGTTCGCCAAGGAGGCAACATCTTCCACATGCGTACTTTGCACTATGCGCAACAGGCGCAGTTCCAACTGGCCAGCAGCCCGTGGAATGGTTTCTGTACCATCGCTGAATTTTACAACTCGTTTCCGGACGGCGATGCCCGCAAAGCCATGTGGTTAGTTGGTCCGCAGCGTATCAATGGAAGAGTTATTACCTACAACGATGCCGTTACCGGTGAAACGGCTGTGCCACTGGATTTCCGACCGACCATTGCCGCTTTGGAGCGTGCCACGCAGCGCGACGGTGTACGGTCTCAGAAGGTGGAAATTCAACAGGGCAACAACCGGACGGATCAAGACAACCACATGCCAATTTTCCGGTATGCCGATGTGTTGTTGATGAAAGCTGAAGCCCTGTTCCGACTGGGCAGATCTACCGAAGCGTTGCCGCTGGTTAATTCGGTGCGTGACCGTGCCGGGCTGCCTGCCCTCACTTCGCTTACTGCCGACGAACTGTTGGCTGAACGTGGCCGTGAGTTTGCTTGGGAAAACCTCCGTCGTAACGATTTGATTCGCTTCGACAGGTTTGCAAACGGCACTTGGCAGTTCAAGCCGGTTACACCCAGATTTCGCGAACTGTTCCCGATTCCGACTCAACAGTTGGCGCGTAACCCCAGCCTAAGACAGAATACAGGCTACTAAATAGCCCATGCTGTTTCACCGGACCCGCAGGATACATACTAGTATTAATTACAAAACAGGAGCTATATACGCGTGCGCCTGCGAACTTGTCTGGTAGGCTCGTTGGGCATCAAGCGACTTGACCCTGAGATTGTGCAA